>CANQTI010000022.1 GCA_947626725.1 uncultured Eisenbergiella sp. | reverse complement strand
CCCCCTGTCCGTACCTGCCGCCCTGGGACACGGCCTGCGGCGTCTGCTGTCCGGCGGGGCGGTTCAGGCTTCCAGCCTTATTTCGCGTTCCCGGAGAACAGGCTCTTCACATGATCCACTTCCGTCTGCGTCGCTTTCGCGGCAGGCACGTAGTAGGATTTCTCCCGGGCGATCTGATACAGCTCTTCCTGAGACTGCTCGCACGCATTGCGGAACTGCTTCAGCGTCGCTTTCAGCTCCTTGTTTTCCGTCTGCGGAATCATCTCGCCGAAACGGATGAGTTCGCCGTTGATCCCGGCCAATGTGTCCGCTACCATTGTCTTATCTTCAAACATCTGCTGCCTCCATTCTGCCTTCCCGGCTCACTGCAAAAACTTCATCAGGGTCTGCTTGTTTTCCATCGCGGATTTCGCCCCTTTTTCGAAAAACTGCCGAATGGTCTCATCCTTCGCGCAGTCCGCATACTCCTGCATCTTGCAGTGCGTGGTGTCATAACCGCCGATCAGGTGACGCAGATTCTGCAGTTCCAGTTCCGATAAATTTGCCATGCTTTGCCTCCTTTTCCAGTCGCCCAAGCCCTTGGGAAAAGTCCCAAACGCCCGGCAACCGTTTCCGTTTCCGATTGGGTCACGCTTACAGTATGCGCCCGCCTTTTCGTTTTTATACGAAAGCAGTGTGAAAAATAATGACATCCGGCCCCGCCGCGGCTCATCCCGTGATCTCGCCGTAGGGAATCACCGTTTCCACATAGCCCGCCGCATAAGGCGCGATCTCATAGGGCTGCAGATAGAACGCGATGCCGGTCTTTGTGAAATAATAGTCCGCTTTTCCCATATCGTATTCTGCCAGCTTTTCCGCCGCGTCCGCATAAAAGCGGCCGGAATCGTCCTGTTTTACCAGTTCCCCAAACCGCGCCCGCAAAAGCGCTTCCCATTCGCCGCGTTCCTTCCCCGTAATCTCCGTAAGCCCTGCTCTCTGCCCATCCAGGAGCCGAAATACCCAGACTTCCCTGTAGGGAACGCCGGAGTCACTTCCCCCATCCAGACAGGATTCCGTCAGGACACTGACATAATTGTCCCAGACCGTCACATCGCGCACCTCATAATTCTCGCTCCAGGGCGCTTTCCAGCCGCTGTCCCGGCTTTCCCGATATACCTCAAGGGCGGTCCGCCGGGTAGAATCTTCCCCTGACTCGCATTCCTCCAGTTTTTCCTGCGCCCATTTTTTAAAGAAGTCATTGATATCCGCGAGCCCTGCCTGCTGTCCGTAGAACACAGGATAGGAGATTTTCACCCGGAAAATGGCTGTCTGATCTTCCGCTTCATACTGCCGTTCCAGGCGGCTGATCACATAAGTCATATCCCCGGTTCCGCCGCCGGCCAGCTCTCCCCTATCCTGCCCGGCCCTCACCTGCTGTCCCCGGACGGCACTCCCTGATACATTCAGATCAGCCGCCGTCCCACTGCTGCCGCCGGCCGCTTTGGCGCCCTTTCCCCCGGCAGCTGCCCCAGTGCCCTCCTCACCAAAGCCCTGCGAAGGGCTGCCGTTTTCTGCAGCGCCTTCTGCCCGATCCGCTGTTCCTCTCTCATACGCCTCCGATCCGTCCCCGTCGAATGCGCTTTCCGTCTGCAAGGGCAGTCCTTCCCCTCCGTTTTCGTTCTCTCCTTCCGTCCTGCCATCCCGCCGCAGCAGAATCGCCGTCAGCAAGATCACGGCCACAGCCAGTATCGCGATCACGCAGATCCATTTTTTTTCCGCTCTCATTCCAAACCTCCCAAACGGCCCGCTTGTGCCTGACCGCCCGCCTCCCTTTTCCGCCCTTCACGTTGGCGGACATTCGGTTCCGGCCTTCTGCCTTCCCAGCCGGCCAGTCCGCTTCCAGTTAAAGCAATTATTCCCATTTTTGCGCAAAAATATACACCAGCACCCCTTTCAGGATCCTGGTGTATCATATTCCCGATCTGTTTTACGGTTCCGGCGCCGCAAAGGTCCCGTTCCCAAACGCCTGCCCGTTTTCCGGGCAGCCATACATCCTAAAACCTTCGCTTCGAGACGGCCGCCTTATCTTTCGATCAGCCAGTCGTACATTTCCTGATATTTCTCAGCGGAAACATGCCAGGAGAAATCCGCCGCCATGGCACGGTCCACGATCTTGTTCCATTCGCGCTTGCGGTCATAATAGATCTTTTCCGCATAGCGAATGGTGGAAAGCATCTCATGTGCATTATAATTGCGGAAGGAAAATCCGGTTCCGGTGCCCTCATATTCGTTGTAGGGCTCCACCGTATCCTTCAGGCCTCCCGTCTCCCGGACGATGGGCACGGTGCCATAACGCAGGCTCATCAGCTGGCTCAGGCCGCAGGGCTCGAACAGGGACGGCATCAGAAACGCGTCGCAGGACGCGTAGATCTTGTGGGACAGCTCCTCCGAATAATAGATCTGCGCGGAAACCTTTCCGCCGTACTTCCAGGCGAAATGGCGGAACATGTTCTCATAACGCTCTTCCCCGGTGCCCAGCACCACGATCTGAACGTTGTCCTGACAGAGCTCATCCATCACATAGGCGATCAAATCAAAACCCTTCTGGTCGGTGAGTCGGGAAACAATACCGATCATCATGGTCTTATCGTTCTTCTCCAGTCCCAGTTCTTCCTGCAGGGCACGCTTATTTTTGATCTTCTCCTTGCGGAAATTCACCGCATCGTAAGGGTTGACAATATAAGTATCCTTCTCCGGGCTGAACTCATCGTAATCGATACCATTGACAATGCCGCGCAGGTCATGTTCCCTGGCGCGCATCAGGCCGTCCAGGCCCTCCCCGTAAAATTCGGTCCGGATTTCCTGGGCATATGTTTCGCTCACCGTAGTGATGGCATCCGCATAGACAAGGCCGCCCTTGAGCAGATTCGCATCCCGATATGCCTCCAGCTTATCCGAGGTGAAAAAATAATCCGGAAGCCCCGTAATCTCCTGCACATCACGGATATTCCACCTGCCCTGGAACTTCAGGTTGTGAATTGTCATGACAGTCTTGATCCCGCGGTAAAATTCTCCGCCCGCAAACCGCTCATGCAGATAGACGGGAATCAGCCCTGTTTGCCAGTCATGACAGTGAATGATATCCGGCCGAAACCCTATCACAGGCAGAATGGACAGCGCAGCCTTGGAGAAAAACGCGAATTTCTCAATCTCAAAAAGCGCATTGTCGCAGTAGGGCTTAAACCCGTTGAAATAGTACTCATTATCCACAAAATAGTATTTGATGCCCTCGTACTCGGCCTCCAGGATGCCCACATACTCGTTCTTCCAGTGAAACTCCATATAGAAATGGTCCCTGTAGTGAAGCATATCCTTCCGGTTCTGGTGCATACAGTTATACTTCGGCAAAATGACCCGGACATCATAATATTCTTTATCAATGCATTTGGGCAGCGATCCAACCACGTCCGCAAGACCGCCTGTTTTTATAAACGGCACCCCTTCCGATGCCACAAACAGAATGTTCTTCATGCCGCAAATCCTCCCATTCAGACAACCGCAACACAGCGTATCGATCACAGCCGTTTTCTGCTGTTTTCTCATTATACACTATTTTCCCGCTGAATGAAAGAACTTTTTACGGACGTTCCGCACAGATCACTCTTTATAGCGCAGCCGAATCTTATCCGCGATCAGAGCGATGAATTCGGAATTGGTAGGTTTTCCTTTCCCGGTATTGATCGTATAGCCGAACAGTTCGTCCAGCGTTTCCATCCTCCCGCGGTTCCACGCGACTTCGATCGCATGCCGGATGGCGCGCTCCACCCTGCTGGGCGTGGTCTGGTACTTCACGGCTATGGTGGGATACAAAGACTTTGTGATCGCCCCGAGCATATCCATATCGTTGACCGACATCTGGATCGCCTCCCGCAGATATTGGTACCCTTTTATGTGAGCCGGCACACCGATCTCATGGATCATATCGGTAACGTCCTTTTCCAGGTTGTGTGCCGCATAGGAACGGAGGGTTTCCGCCTGTCCTTTTGCCGTTTCCTCATCCATACTCTGAGGACCGGGCGCCGGCACAGTGATCATGATCTGGAATTCCCGGTTGTTTTTCATCAGGTCGGTCAATATCTGTACCACTCTTTCCCGCTCGCTGCCTACTGTCATGCTTAACTGTTCCATGCTCTTCCTCCATTCCACTCTTATCTCTGTCAACAGGCACATTATAGACTGACCAGGACAGTTTGTGCAAGAAAATGGCATCGAGAAAAAGTGTACAATTATCTTCTTATTCGACATGATTCAACAGGATTCCAGATGATATTTTTCGGAAAATCGCGAGTTGTGTCGAAAAAAGATGGGAATTTATTCTGTCTCCTTCCTGTGTCCCTTCCGATATTCATTGGGCGTACATCCCGTATTTTCTTTGAACATTCTGCAGAAGTAGGAATAATTTTCATACCCCACCCGATGGGATATCGCGTTCACGGGCAGATCCGTACTTTCCAGCAGCCCTTTCGCCTGGTCCAGCCGCTTATTTAACAGATAAGAACTGATGGAAATGCCCGTTCCTTTTTTAAACAATCTGGAAATGTAATCCGGATTCAAATAAACCAACTCGGCCAGATCGCTTCTGGACACATCCGATTGATAGTTCGCATCCAAATAATCCTGAATAATCGCCACCACAGCATGCGGTTTTTCCGCCGCTGCGGACTCCGCATATTCCTCTCCCGCGCCCTCCCGCTCCGCGGCAGCCTGCAC
This sequence comes from uncultured Eisenbergiella sp., assembly GCA_947626725.1. Classification (GTDB taxonomy): domain Bacteria; phylum Bacillota; class Clostridia; order Lachnospirales; family Lachnospiraceae; genus Gallintestinimicrobium. The sequence goes on along the minus strand of CANQTI010000022.1, from coordinate 11,039 downwards.
CGCCTCAGAAATTCCCGCCTCCAGCTTATCGTAGTCCAACGGCTTCATAAAATAATTTCGGCTTTTCAAGGCAATCGCCCTTTGTGCATACTCGCACTGTTCGTAAAAAGTCAAAAAAATCGTCTGAACATCAAACCCCTCTCGCTTGATCCAATCCAGCAGATCCAGGCCCTTTCCCCTGGAAAGCTCAATGTCGCACACCATGACCTGGACGGATTCGTTTTGCAGGATTTCTTTTGCCCGATGAATATCGGTGGCCGAAAACACTTCCCCGATCCCCAGCATCTCCCAGTCCAGTTTTTCCTTTAAAAGCTGTATAACGTTTTCATCATCATCCACCAACAAAATATTCATGCCGTTTCTCCTTATGGGAATCCGAAAATCAGTTGCGTAGCACTATCATACCATGCGGGTGTGTTTTTTCGAATAAAGCCGTCTGACAGAAAACTATCACTATTCTGACCTGTTGCGAAGGAAACTATACTGGTTCCCAAAAAGTTCCTGAAACACAAAAAATACCCATGGTTTCCGAAAAACCATGGGTATCCGCATCCTATCATCCGCTCGCACGAAGAACTCTCCTGTCCGGGCCAAAAACCGTTTTACTGCCGCGCAGGAGGAAGTACGGCCAGCCTGGCCACCGTAAAGCTCATGGGTTCCAGCCGGATACTTCCCGTAAAAGCGGTATTTTGCATCCGCACGCAGATCCTCTGTGGATCCGCGGCCGTGTTGCAGTCAGTTTCTCTTCCCGCCATCACATAAAGCCGAACCGCAGCCGGTACCAAAAAGCGATCCGGCAGCCGCAGCGTCAGTTCCTTCTCCTCTTCCTTATCATTAACCGCTTTCAGAATCAGTTCTCCGCTGTCCTCCCGCAGACTGCAGTTCACATAGACGCCTTCCTTTTCCAATTTCTTTTCCTGCCCGCCCATAGGAACCGTGACAGTACCCAAATGCTCCCCGTAAAGCTTCTGCACATAATAACTGGGGGTCCCGTATGCGGAGCGTTCGTCGAACCAGATCATGTCCGGTGTCCACTGGACATAGCCGATGCGCGCGAACAGGGGCGCATAGGAGGCCAACACCACCACATCCGCGTTGCGTTCTATGCCGGTAAGAAATGCGGCCTCCGCCAGCGCACCGCCCAGCGTATTGGCCTCATCTGCCTTTTCAAAAGCCGGATGAGCCGCATATTCCCCGGAGAATACCTTCACACTTCTGGGGTATCGGTCATAAAAATCCGTATGCCCCAAAAACCACTCCGGTTTTACATAGTAATGTTCATCCACCGCATAGCAGAAATTTCCGTTTTTCTCCGCTTCCGCATGATAAAATGCCCAGGCGTCCCGATGGCGGTCCGAAACGATATCCGGTCCGGCGGAACCGATCAGGCGTATCTTTGGGTACTGCCCGTGAACCGCCTTCTCAAAGGCGCTGTATCTCTCAAAAAACTTCGATTCCGGCGTCTCCCACTGTTCATTGCCAATGCCCAGCATCGTCAGGCCAAAGGGTTCAGGATGTCCCATCTGCGCCCGGAGTCCGCCCCAATAGGTATCCGTACTTCCGTTGGCAAATTCGATCAGATCCAGCGCGTCCTGCACGAATTCCCCGAAGGCCGGGTCTGTTGGCTCCACCTTCTCCAGAGACTGATACTGACAGGCCAGCCCCACATTCAGCACGGGCAGCGGCTTCGCGCCGATCAGCTCGCACAGCAGGAAATATTCGTAAAAGCCCAGACCCAATGTCTGATTATAATGAGAGAATTCGGTATGCCAGCCATTTTCTTCCATCGTCTGATGCACTGCCCAGCGATTGAAATTGCCGCGGCGTCCCTCCAGAGGACCCACACTTTCCTTCCAACGGTACCGATTCTCCAGCGTATTTCCCTCGACGATACAGCCGCCGGGAAACCGCAGGAAGCCCGGATGCAGCCCTTTCAGCAATTCAAACAGATCCCGGCGGAAAACGCCCGCCACGGCATCCTTCGGCATCATGGAAAAGAAGTCAAACTCCGCGGTCCCGGGCTGATCCAGCGCCACCGCAAACAGCGCCCCTTCCGTATCCGACAGCGCGGTCAGCGTCAGCTCATAACGCTCCCATTTATTTCCTTCCTGCTCTCCGGGAACCCGCACCGGAACCTTCCCGCAAAGCAGCGTTTCCCCATCCTTTCTCACCGAAACCAGAAAATTACCTCTGACAGTGATCGTCCTTGCGTAAAAGGAAACCTGATAGGCTTCTCCCTTTTTTAAATACAGGCCCCGATATGCCTGATTGGAAAAACCCTGCCCTGCTCTGTCCGCCGTAAAGCGCAGATAATGCGGGTTATTGCGGTTGACCGGACTGCCCGTGACGAACTGAAGCTTCCCCATTCCGCAGTCCTGCGTCGCACGCCATCCATAGCCATAGTCCGGCAGCACATAATAATCACACGCTGTCCCGTAGCAATCCACAAATTCAAACGCACGGTTTTCGATCAGCTCCGCATACAGTCCGCCGTCCGCTGCATAATTGATATCTTCAAAAAACAGCCCGATCATATCCTGACTGATTGGCACACCTTTTTGGTCCGAAATATTCAGTATCATCCTGTCTCCTCTCAGGCGGCTCCGCTTTTGGTCCGCTTTTTTGCCGGCGTCTCCGTCCGCCCTTCTTTTCACTGAAAAAGCAGTCTCATACTAATCCCCATTCCGGAGCGTTTACGCGACGGGGCGAGGAGAAATCGCGAATGCGATTTCTCCTCTGCCATCAGGGCTATTTGTGGCGCTCCGGCACAAATAGCCGTGTGAAAAATAAGCTATCGAGCTTATTTTTCACACTATCATCTTTCCGACCTTTTCGCAAGCGTTTTATCCCGCAGGCGCGCAGATTTTTCCCGGATCCATACCTGTGTCTTTCGCTCTTTCGCATATGCGCCAACAGCCCGCAGGTTCCGGACAGCGTCATTTCAGCTGGGTAAAACACCAATAAATCAGCCCCAGAAGCCAGCTCGTAAAAATACCGTACAGGATCACCGGGCCGGCAATACTGAAAATCTTACAGCCGATGCCAAACACCTGGCCTTCCTTCTTGTACTCGATGGCCGGCGCAGCAACAGAATTTGCAAAACCGGTGATGGGCACCAGCGCTCCGGCACCGCCCCATTTGACGATGGACGGATAAATGTTGAATCCCGTCAGCACGACGGCAATCAACACCAGTGTCAGGGAACAGATGCTCCCCGCCGTTTCCTGATCCGCTCCGCGCAGGACCGCATAATTCAGGATCCCCTGGCCCAACACACAGATGGTTCCTCCTGTCAGAAAGGCCTTTCCCATCTGCCGGGGCAAACTGTGCGCAGGCGTCACCTGCTTCACATATTCCTGATACGCTTTCTGTTTTGTCTTATCCATCTTTTCCTCCATGCCGCGAGCGTATGCGAGTCGATGCGTACGATCCCGCGTTTTGTGACGCCCGCGGCACAAAACGCAGATTGAAAATAAGTCATCGGGCTTATTTTCCAATCCTCCTCCCTTTCCGTCATCGGTTCTCACAGTCCTGCCTCGTATAAATGAGACACGAAATAAATCAGACTCCCGATCAGCTTACCGAGCGCTACGGCGAGCACCATAAAGCCCAAACCGTGTCGAAATCCGATACGCCTTGTCAGGATCGGAATGGAGTTCAGCATTTCCGCGATGGCCACCGCCAGGCACCCCACAAAAATCCCCGCAAAAGCACCGAACAGCAATAAAACCGCAAAGGAAACGCCTCTCCAAATCTGGATCATCTGGCCGCCAGGCGGCAGGCAGTCCCGAATCATGCGCCCCAACTGATCCGTCTTCCGGTAAACGCTGATCACCCCTCCCGTCAGCGTGCCAAACACTACCATTTCTTCATACAGAAAAATTTTCTTTCCGGTATGCGTCTTCCCGGCAAAGCGCGGCACAAGACCTACCGACAAAAGTACGGTGAACACACCGGCCGAAACCAGGATCCCCGCGCTGATCCCAAGCGCTGCCAGAAACAGTTGTTTGCCCATTCGATCTCCTCCGTCCTCACTGCGCGTCCACCGTCTTTCCTTCCCGATCCGCCGTTTCCACCAGCGCGCTGTTCACCTGGTCCTCATAAACGCGCATTTCCACCTCAATGGGCGTCGGATCCTTCGTAATGCGCCGACCGCCTATATGGTTAAAAAACGTGATGATGCCCACCGCAAGCCCCACAGAATAACTAACCTCCAGCACACTCACACCATCGGACACGCGCCCCATAACCATTTCATAAATCCTGTCGAACACGCGAATGATGCTGATATCATTATGAAAAGCGATGATCGTGAAAGCCGCGCCGAAGAAACATATGAGCGATACGAAGCAGATTTTTGCCTTCAGCCATAAATCCCCGTTTTTTTCCGTCCGCACCAATTCCACGACTGTCTCTGTTTCTCCAATGTTCTCCACTTCCAGCTCCGGAAATTCTTCCTGCAGCATTTCGATCAATTTCATCACACTGACCACTTTTCTGCTCTGCTCTCCGGGAGCCAATGCCGTCACTTTCCGGGTCCGAATGTGATTCAGAAGCGCCTTGTCCCTGCAATAGGCCTTCCCCAAATCCGCGACCCGCACGTCTTCCTTTGGGATTTCCACATTTCTTTCCATTTTCAGGTACAGCGTTTCCTTCTGCATGCCGCTCTTCCCCCTTTTTAGGCACAAAAAAGGGCCGCGCAACGCACGACCCTGCCGCTGGCGCTTTGGCACCAGTATGTCCTCTTTTTTCTTTTTTATTCGCCGCCGATCCCTGCGGTGTCACTGTACTGAGGCGTCTGAACCATCCTGTTCAGAATGCCGTGTACCACAAAACGCTGTGTGCCGCCCGCCGCACCGTAACAGGTGGAGAGCGTTATCATCGGCGAATCCTCCGGGATCTCCATCGGGCACTCGTAAGGCGTGCTCCGAAGCACCATCTTCTTATACGTCTCATAATCTTCCTCATCAACGGGAATATAATATGTAGAACTGCCGTCCCTCGTCACATAATAGCTGACGATCAAATACTGGTAAATATTGTCCTCCGTATAAAGGTAGAAATACGGGTTCTCGGCGCACAGCTCTTCATCCCGGCTGAGCAGCTTGAGCTTGCCGAACATGCTCAGGTTCCGCATATTGTGTCCGAAAATAAAGGTATTATAATCGGTCAGGTCCGGGCTCGCCCACGCATCCATAAAAATGGAACCGGAACGGTTGTCCTCTCTTTCAAATGTGCGATACATATAATAGTCATTGTCCTCGCCCTGCACAACGGGGTACTCCAGCTCCAGCACAGGAATTACCAGCCAGCCCAGGAAATCCTCGTTGATCTCCTTCAGAGCCTTATAATTCACATCAATATCCGGAAACGCCTCCAGGTCATCCACAGCCTCCTGCGTTTCTTCTTCCTTCCGTTCCGGTGCGGCCCCCTGGATTACATACCTCTCCTGCAGGGAATCATATGCGTCTACCCCCGCTTTATACTCCAGGAAGATTCCGGCCAGCTTATACCCGCTCACCAGAAAAACACAGATTGCCGCCAGAAGGATTACCCATTCGATGGGCTTCCAGCCATTTTTCCGGCCATTCCTCTTATGCCTTTTGGTCCTCTTTTCGTTCTCCACGGCCTGGCTCCTGCTGCCCGCTTTTTTCCTTTTGCTCATGTTTTCCTCCCGCCCTGCCGCCTGTGCGGCGTCATATGGATACCACAGCAAAACCGTACTTTTTCGACATTTCTTATTCTCATTATAACGAAATCTTTTTAAAATGCAACACGGATTTCCCCATATTTTTCTTTTTATAACTCTGTTATTTACATTTTTCCGTTTCTTCCCGCATCCGAATCAGGATCCGCTTTTCCAGCCGGCTCACCTGTACCTGGCTGATTCCCATCTCTCTCGCGATCTGCGTCTGCGTCTTCTCTTCGAAATATCGCATCCGGATCAGGCGGCGGTCCTGCTCCGGCAGATCCTCCAAGAGCTGGCGCAGCAGCATTCGATCCAATAAGCTGTTCTTTTCCCGATCCTCCAGCTGCCCGTCCGGCGTCCTCGCTGCGATCTGATCCAACAGGCGAATCTCTTTTCCGTCTCCTCCGCAGACAGGTTTATACAGCGACTCCACCTCTCCTGACGCGCCAATCGCCATCACCGCATCGTCATACGTCACCCCTGATACGTCACACACCTCCTGCAGGGTGGGCTCACGTCCATTCTGTTTCACAAAAGACTCCTGCGCTTTATGCAGTCGGAACGCCGCATCCTTCAGAGAACGACTCACTTTCACCATTCCGTCATCCCGCAGAAACCGGCGAATCTCTCCTGCGATCAGGGGGACCGCATAAGTGGAAAATTTCACATCATAATTCAGATCAAAATGATCAATGGCTTTCATCAATCCGATAGTCCCCGTCTGAAAAAGATCCTCCGCGTCGTATCCTCTTCCCGCATAGCGCTTCACAATGTGACGCACCAGGCCCAGGTTTTCTTCGATCAGTATATCTCTGGCAGCGCTGTCTCCCGCCTGCGCCTTCGCAATCAATACTGATACATTTTCCATGGATTACTCCCCGCCGGATCCAATGCCAAACTTTTTTTCCATGATGATCTGGGTACCCCTCCCCGGTTCGGATCTCACCTCCAGACGGTCCATGAACGCCTCCATAAAGGCGAAGCCCATCCCAGAGCGCTCCAGCTCCGGCCTGGTCGTGAACAGCGGTTCCATCGCCTTGGGAATATCCTCAATTCCTCTGCCGAAATCTTCGATTTCCATATGTAACAGACCGTCCCCCAGACTGCATCGAATGACGATGCGGCCGCCCCGCTCTTCATAGGCGTGTATAACAGCGTTGGTCACTGCCTCGGACACCGCTGTCTTCACATCACAGATTTCTTCCACCGTCGGATTCTGGGCCGTGATAAACGCCGCGACAGCAACCCTCGCAAAGCCTTCGTTTTCCGGCAATGCTTCCATCTCAATCCTGATCTCGTTTTTCATCCTCTTCCTCCCGTTCCATAAACTCCAGATATTTCATCAATCCGGACAGCTTTAAGATCTTTTTTATACGTCGGTTGGCATTCATCACGAACACTTTTCCCCCAAAACAGGAAACCTTTCGGTAACGCCCAGCCAGCACCCCTACCCCAGAACTATCCATGAACATGGTCCGCGAAAAATCAAACACAACATGTTTCACCTCAGCGTCCAACAGCAGATGATCCGCCCGCCGGGAAATCTCCTGACAGCTTTTGTGGTCAATTTCCTCCGGGAGCCGGATCATCAGGCAGTGATCGATAATCTTGAATTCTTCTTCCATACCGTTTCTCCTTTCCTCAAAAAAAGAGAACATGTTTCACACATGTTCTCTTTCGTAAACAACTTTTCTTTCAGACGATCCGTCCGGACATGCAGCCTTTTTCCTCAGTCCGCCTCCAGCTGATCGATATAAGCCTGGGCCTGGCCCGCCTTTTGTGTGCCCGGGAACAGTTCCGTCACCTTTTTGAAGGAAGCGATGGCCGCCTGGGTATCCCCTTTTTCCATATAACACAGGCTCAGCGCATACAGCGCCTCTTCATTCTCGGCGTCATAAGAAACGGCTCGTTCCAGATTCTCAATCGCCGTTTCATATTCCTGCGAACGGTATGCGCTGTAGCCCGTATCGTAATAAGATTTGGCAAGCGTCTCCCCGACAGCCCCGAGAATCTCACTGTAGAGATTGCGTACCACCTCCGGTGTAGACGCATTGCGGATCACATCCATGTCCACTTGCTCCATGGCCGCGGAAAGCTGTTCCATATCCGAAGGAGATTTCAGATAGACGTACACCGCATTCAGGAGCATTTCGATGGAGCCCATCCGGCCGTTCACGCCGTCCAGCTCCTCCAGCTGCTCCTCCAGACCCTGCTTCTCATTCTGCAGCGATTCCACCTGCTGGGTCAGACGGCTGATTTCCGTATTCCGACGATCCACCTCATCTCCCAGCTCCGTCTGCCGCACAGTCATCTCTTCCCGTACAGCATTCTCTCTGGCCGGCAGAATCAGAAACCAGACGGCGGCCACTCCGATGGCAATTCCGGCCAAAAGCCCCAGGATCCAGCCTCCGCCCTTTTTAGGCTCCTTCACATTGACCGGCTGAATGATCAGCTCATTGCCGCTCTTGTATTTGACGACTTCCTCTGCCTTCTGCCGTCTGGGACCCCGGCCCTCCTCTTCTTTGCGCAGCGCCTGATCGACTTCCTGCATATAGCGAAGCGCCATGGTGTTGCCGCAATCAATCTTGAGGCAACGATCCAGCTCACGCCTGGCTCTTTCCCACTCGTTTGTCTCCATGTACAAAAGCGCCAGCAAAAGATGGGCCTGCACATAATTGGGCGCATCGGAAAGGATCTTCTTGAGCTGAAGGATCGCCAGATCCTTGTTGTTCTGGTAGCAGAAGTTCAGCGCAATATTGAACTTCTTGCTCTTCTGATTGATCGCTTCCAGCTGTGCGGGACTCTTCTGGATCGTATTCAGATAATCATCCGCAATGTTCTTGTTCGGACGCAGGTTCTTGCTGATGACCCATTCGCTCAGGGCCGCAACCTGCTCGCCCATCTCAAAATAGACGAGACCCAAAAGGTTTCTCGCCGCAATATGGTTCTTGTTGATGGCCAAACACTGTTTCAGGCTCTCCACCGCACCGGAAAGGTCACGTACGTTCGCCTTGCTCAGCCCTTCGTTGTAATAATAATTGGAAAAGCAGATCAGCTTTTTATAACGGGAAACATCCGCACCGCAGTTGGTGCAGAAGTCCTTCTCCGTCAGCTTCGCTCCACAGTTATAACATCTCATAAACGGCTCCTTTACGCTTTCCTGTTCCGTGTTTCTTCGGCGTTCTCCCCCACCATTTTCACAAGAATGTCCGTAAAGTCAGTCAGATTATGCCCTGTAATAACATCCTCAGCCTCATCTACCTCGATGCTGGGATGGAATTTTTTCAGTTCTTCCTCAAAATTGATCACAGCAAACCTCCCTGCGCCTTTTTGCAAACCGCCTGCTCTTCTCGGCGCCTCTTTGCGAACCGTTCGATCTCTCCGACGAGATAAAGAGACCCGACCGCATAAATCCGATCCCCCGGTTCTGCCTGCCGCATGAGCGCCCCCAGCGCCCGTGCACTGTCCTGAAATACCGCTGCCGCATCCCAATGCCGCAGCTTTTCAAAATCCGCCTCCGTCATGCCCCTGGACCCTGAAATGACCGTACCGCAGATGCCAAAAAACAATTTCGATGACTTCAGCAGATGAAACATCTCCTGTATAGACTTGTCAGCCGACGCTCCAAACAAAAGAAACCGACGTCCCGGGCAGCCATCCTCCGCCACGCTCTCCAGAAAAGCGGCGATGCCGTCCGGATTGTGCGCGCCGTCCACAAATACGGACGGCAGTACCTCTTCCATCCGTCCCGGCCAACACATAGAGGCCAGCCCTCTTTCGATCTGCTCCGCCGTAAGACGGTCCGAAAGTCCCGCCGCCTCCAGCGCTCTCACGGCTAAAGCGGCATTTTGTGCCTGATACAACGCTTCCGTATGCAGACAAGCCTCAATATATTTATAATACGCAGACTCCATTAAAAAATCAATCTTATTTTTGGCCTTTTTTGAAAATTTAACGGCCGTTTTCGACACCGGAAACAGGGGAGCGCCAACCTCTCCTGCCCTTTTGACAAAGACCGACCGAATCCCCTCTCCGGCATCCAGATAAACGGCCGGAACACCGGGCTGAAAGATTCCCGCTTTCTGCGCCGCAATTTCCTCCACCGTATTCCCGAGATACTGACAATGATCCAGGCCAATCTTTGTGATCACACAGACCAGGGGCTTTTCCACCACGTTGGTCACGTCCGCAAGACCCCCCATGCCCGTTTCCAGCACTGTGAATTCCGGCTGTTCCTCTTCCATCCAGAGCATGAACAAAAAGAACAGCGTTTCAAAAAAGGTGGGATAGAAGTTCCTCCCATATGCAGCCAAACGCTCTTCCAATTCTCCATACAGCTTCGCAAAGGTTTCCTTCCCGATCCATTTTTTGTCACACACAAGCCGTTCCCGCAGATCTGCCAAATGGGGCGAGGTGAATACCCCGACCCGAAAACCCGCTCCTGTCAAAATACTGTCAAGATAAGCGCATACAGAACCCTTACCGTTTGTTCCCGCTATATGGAAAATCCGGCATTTTCCCCCCGGCCGATCCAGCCATTCATAAAAAGCCTTCGTCTCTTCAAAAGGATTCTTTTTCGTGTGTGCCGGCAGCTCCAGAACCCGGGCGCAAGCTTCCTCATAAGACACCTGTGTCATTTCTGCTCTCCCAAAACAGGACGGCCTTCTTTTTGCAGGGACAAAACCGGGGACCCGCAGGCCCCCGGCGAATCCTGTTTTCCCTTTTCACAGCCGCCCCCGGCCGCTCGTCCCACGGCCGCAGCGGAATTTCCCGGCTTCGCTTCACAGGCTGAATGCTCACCTGTTTTTCAGCTGTCCCAGCCGTTCCTGCACCTGCGCCATCATCTGGGTGTACTTCTCCAGCTTGGCGCGTTCCTCCGCGATCTTCTTCTCCGGCGCCCGGCTGATGAACTTCTCGTTGTTCAGCATGCCGTTGACCCGGGCCAGCTCGCCGTTCAGACGGTTTTCCTCTTTCTCGAGCCGCTCGATCTCCTGAGCGATGTCCACCAGCTCCGCAAAGGGGATGTAGAGCGTCGCGTTCGCGATCACGACGGAGACCGCATCCTGGGCGATGCCCGTCCGGTCCGCCTGCAGAGTGATCTCGGAGGCGCCCGCCAGGGAGGCGAAGAAGAGCCTGCCTCTCTCAAATGCGTCCCTGATCTCTTCTTTTTCGCTGACCACGAAGATGTGCGCCTTTTTCGCCGCCGGCACGTTCATCTGGATGCGGACGCCGCGGACACCGCGCACCGCCTCCTTGAGGATCCCGATCTCCTTTTCTTCCTGCTCGAAATGCCGGTCCTCCCGGTACACCGGCCAGGAGGAGATCATGATGGATTCCTCCTCGGACTGGA
>CANQTI010000021.1 GCA_947626725.1 uncultured Eisenbergiella sp. | reverse complement strand
GAGGACAACATCATGCCCGAGGCCTTCGATCCCAGAGTGGCCGAGACCGTGGCGCAGGCCGTCAAGGCGCACATTCAATGATCCCGCCCATCGGCGAAACCCGCCTGTCCCGCCGACGGGACGGCATCGCACAGGGAGGCTTTTCATGACCCAGGAACCGCTTCCTATTTACAAACTGATCGTCCTCTACATGCTCGACCGGCTTTCTTATCCGGTGAGCACGGCGCAGATCAGCGAATTTGTTGTGGACAGAGGCTATATGAATTTTCTGACGCTGCAGCAGGTCATCAGCGAACTGAGCGGAGCCGGTCTTCTGGATGCCCAGAAAGCCCTCAACCGCACGCAGCTTCGGATCACCCAGGAAGGGCATGATACGCTGTCCTATTTTGAAGACAGCATTTCCCGCGGTCTAAGGGATGAAATCTGCGGATACCTGGAAGAAAACGGACTGCGAATGCGCAGCGAAGCCTCCATCCGCAGTGACTACCGCAAAATCGCGGACGGCGAGTTCGAAGCCAGACTCCAGGCGATAGACAACGGCATGCCGCTGGTATCCATACAGCTGAACGTTCCAACGGAAGAGCTGGCCGTCCGGGTCTGCAACAACTGGCAGAAGCACAATGAAGCAATTTACCAATACCTGACGACGGCGCTCCTATAGGGAGCGCCGTCGTTCGTTTTGGGATGGCCTTCGGTCCATGCTTTCCGCCATATTCCTTCTCTTTCACGCCAGGATCTCATCGATCACAGTACCGTCCGCATTCCCCAGGTCCAGCCCCAGCAGCGCCGCCAGGGTAACGCCTTCATCCCAAAGCTTCACCGTTCGTTCCACGGTGACCGGACGGATCCCGCAGCCTTTGGCCGCGAAAAAGGTCTGATATGCCTCTCCCTCCGGCAGGTACCCGTGCGTGGCCCGCATTTTATGCCGCCGTTCCTCTTCCACGTTTTCTGTTTCCGTTTCCCAGTCATCCAGAAAATACCAGCCCTCCTTCGCCTCCAGCATGGCGAAGCACGCCGGATCCGCGCCCAGCGCCGCGGCCTCTTCGGACGGGAAGATATGGGCAATGCCGAAATCCTCCCGTTCCGCCAGTTCCCGCAGGAGTTCGCGCAGGAATTCCTGCATTTTTTCATCCTTTCGGTATTTTCTGTGCAGATAGACATAGCAGCTGCCGTCGCAGTTCTTGGCGACGGCCTTCCAGCGCTTCAGGCGGCCGTTTTCCGCCGTGAGCAGGCCAGCCTTCCGGAATACGGCGTTCACGCAGGCGATCCGCTCCGCGTCCTTCTGGTAATGGTCTCCCAGCAGGATCACCGCGGTCTCTTTCATATCTCCGGTTTCGGAAAGGGCCTCCAGGAGCTCCCCCAGCCGCGCATCGTGCCGCCGCAGCGCCGCCGTCGCCTTCTCATGATGCACGCCGTAAAGATGACGGTTCGTGTCCACATCCGTCAGATGCAGGAAAAAGAGGTCGGGACCGTATTTTCGGATCGTATACAGGGCGCATGCCTGAATGAAATCATCCAGGGCCGGCTGACGGATCCCGTCCCGCAGATATCCGAACCGCCTGTTCAGCTCCAGCTGATAACGGATCGGACCGTTCAAAGCATTGGTGACGATCTGATTCTGCCACCGTCTCGTCACCATGATCTCCGGGACCGCATACGGGACCCCGCTCCTGCCCGCCGCTGGCCAGAGCAGGGCCGCCGTCCGCAGGCCCTTTTTGCGCGCCTCCTCCCAGAGCGTCGTGCTCCTGATATATTTTCTCTGAAAGAGCCAGTCCGGCCGCTCCCGCTTCGGCTGCAGCCTCGTGTTGTTGACCACGCCGTGATTTTTCGGCATCCGTCCCGTCAGGATCGACGTATGCGCCGGGTAGGTGATGGAGGGATAGACGCTGTCCACATGCGGGCAGAGAGCCGCATCTTCAAAAAAAGCGCCGAAATGAGGCAGGGTCCGCAGAAAAGGCAGATCCTCCCGCCCCACGGCGTCAAAGGATATGATCATCACTCGCTTCGGATGTTCATTCATGAGATTTCCCCTCCCGAAGCCGCTTCATGTGCTCCCGGATCTTCGCCTCATATCCGCTGCCGTCCGGGCGGTAAAACTCCCTGCCCGTCAGCTCATAGGGAAGATACTGCTGTTCCACATAGTGGCCGGGATAATCGTGCGCGTACTTATAACCCGCCCCGCGGCCCAGCCTGGCCGCCCCTTTGTAATGGGCGTCCTGCAGATGGGGCGGGATCGGCAGGTTCCCCGTGGCCTCCACTTCCCGGAATGCCTCGCTGATGGCGTTCACTGCCGCGTTGCTCTTTGGCGCGCAGGCCACATAGGCCGCCGCCTGAGACAGCAGGATCTGCGCCTCCGGCATGCCGATGCGCTCCACGGCGAGCGAGGCCGCCACCGCGACCTGCAGCGCCTGGGGATCCGCGTTGCCCACATCCTCCGCGGCGCAGATCATGATCCGCCTGGCGATGAATTTGATGTCCTCCCCGGCATACAGCATCCGGGCCAGATAATAGACCGCCGCATCCGGGTCGGAACCGCGCATGCTCTTGATAAAGGCGGAAATGGTATCGTAGTGGTTGTCCCCGGTCTTATCGTAGCGCACGGCGCGCTTCTGAATGCACTCCTGCGCGGCCTCCAGCGTGATATGGATCTTCCCGTCCGGCCCGCGCTCCGTGGTCAGAACACCCAGCTCCACCGCATTCAGGGCCCGTCTGGCGTCCCCGTCCGCGGCATCCGAAAGGAACGCCAGAGCGTCCTCCTCGATCACCGCCCCGTAAGCGCCCATCCCCCGCCCTCTGTCGCTGACCGCCCGAAGGATCAGCGCCCGGATATCCTCCCGGGACAGGGGCCGAAGCTCAAAGATGACGGAACGGGACAGCAGCGCCCCGTTGACCTCGAAATAGGGATTCTCCGTGGTGGCGCCGATGAGGACGATCGTGCCGTCCTCCACGAAGGGAAGCAGATAATCCTGCTGCCCCTTGTTGAACCGGTGGATCTCATCGATAAACAGAATCGTCCGCTTCCCGTACATGCCCAGAAGCTCCTTCGCCCGCTCCACCACCTCTTCCATATCCTTCTTGCCCGCCGACGTGGCGTTGATCTGCGTGAACGCCGCGCTGGTGGTGTTGGCGATGACCCGGGCCAGCGTGGTCTTTCCCGTGCCCGGCGGCCCGTAAAAGATGACGGAAGAGAGCTTGTCCGCCAGGATCGCGCGATACAGCAGCTTATCCTTTCCGATGATGTGCTGCTGCCCCACGACCTCCTCCAGCGTCCTGGGGCGGATACGGGCCGCCAGCGGCGACTCCTTTTCCTGGCTGGTCTGCCGCATATAATCAAATAAATCCATACTTCATCTCCTCACAGCGCACACGGACGGTCCTGTCTGACCGCCCGGTCACGTTCACTGGATCTTCATGTTCGGCCAGACCCGCTCCACCATTTCGTCCGGATAATTGGCATCCAGAAAGATCTCTATGGCGTTGTCCGCTTTCTCGCCCGCCCTCCGGTCCACATACCGGATCATCACGGCGGCGGAAAGCAGCGCGTCGCAGCACATCAGAAGGATCAGCGCCCAGGTGGCCGCCTTGGCCTTCAGCGGCGGCAGCTTTTCGATCCAGCCGCTGATCACGGGATAACAGATCTTCACCCAAACCACGGAAAGAAGTCCCCAGAAAATGCAGTACAAAAGATTCGTCCGTCCGCCGATATTGAAAGGCATCCAGCTGTAATCCCAGAACGTAGTTCCCAGGAAAACCTCGGTGAACACGCTGCACATATATTCATAGACGCCGCCCAGCACAGCCCCCGCCAGGAACACATAGCGATCGTCCTTCTTCGCCAGACGCTGCAGCACTACCGTCAGAAGAGCTGCCCCCGCGCCCCAGACGATACTGAACCAGCCGTAAATCACGCTGGAACGGCTCATCCAGATGCCGCCCGTCACCCGACAGTACAGCGTTTCAATGAGATCGCCCAAAAACGCGCAGATGATAAACACCCAGAACAGCTTGTCCAGACAAACCCCCCGCGCAAAGACCGGCTTTCCTCCACCCGTTCCCTCCAGCCGTTCCATTTCCGGATAAGCCCGATCCAACCGCTTCCATACTGCCCGGTAAATCTTTCCGCCCAGCCGGTCCTGCCTGGAGAACTGCTCCTGGGAAAACTCCTCTCTGGCCTCCTTTAGCCTGTCCTCCCGCACGCTCTTTCGGATGACAAACAGGATCGTCAAAAAATCTGCCAGCAGCACCAGAAGAGCTGCCATGCAGATGAACCGCAGGACGAACACCGGAATCAGCTCAACTGCCAGAAAAACAAAGGGATGAAGCAGCAGTGCCGCCACGAGCACCACCACAGCCTTTGCCACGGCCAGCGCACTTCCTTTCACTTCCCCTCCAAACAACGTATTCCGTTCATAGGCCCAGAATTTCTTCCGCCAGATCCGTTTGGAAAGGGCACCGGACAGATAATCCACCGCGGAAACCACCGTCAGCGTCATCAGAAACTGCAGAATCAAGTGATCTTTCAGGGTGGGCAGCGCAATGATCAGAATGTCCATCATCACACCGTACTGCGGACAGATGGGAAGGCTGAAAAATCCCCGATTGACAAAGCGCCTCTGTTTCAGAGCCGCATATGCGGTCTCCACGCACCAGCCCAGTATACCGTAAAAAAGCAAAAAGGCGACAAGCTGCCAGTATGTATATTCCATGAAATTTCCTCCTTTGTGCTCCTGATACGGAGTTAATCGATAATATTATTCTGCCGTATCGGACGGGGAAAATCAAGTCCTTCCTTTTCCGGACATTCCATCGACGCTTCTCCAACCAGCCGCTGCCGCCGTTTTCCAAAGCATGCTGCGGCTCCTAATCGCTCCAGTCATAAAAAGGAAACAGCGGCCGTTCTTTTTAATCAAACAAAATCTCATCCACCGTCACAAACGTATATCCTTCCTCCCGCAGCGCGTCCACGATCTGCAGCGCTGCGGTGACAGTGGACGGATACGCATCGTGCATCAGGATGATCGCGTTTTCCTTCGCCTTTGAGAGCACCCGCTTCACAATGTTGGATACATTGTCCGTACACCAGTCCAGAGGATCGATGCTCCACAACACAGGAAACATGTTCAATTCTTCCTCAAAGCTTTTATCCCAACTGCCATAAGGAGGCCGCACATATACGACCTCCTCGCCTGTAATCTCTTTTATGATCTCATTGGTCCGGACCAGTTCGCGCCGGAACTGATCCCGATTGTTCCCGGCAAGCTGCAGATGGCTGTAGGTATGATTCCCGATCAGATGCCCTTCCTTTTGCATCCGCTCCACCAGTTCAGGATATTTTTCCGCATTTTCTCCCGTGAGAAAAAAACTGACCTTCACGTCCCGCTCCGCCAGGCCGTCCAGGAGCTTTGGCGTATAACGAGGATCCGGCCCGTCATCGAAGGTCAGGGCAATTTCTTTTCTATAAAACGATTTTTTTTCTGATACGGCTGTATACGCTCTGGTCCTTTCCCCCCGGACTGCCCCCGTTCGGACCAGCTTTCCGCTCTCTTCCTCTATTCCATACTGCTTCTGCCCGCTCCAGACAACGAGAGCCAGCAGAAGAAGACACAGCGCCCGCAGCAATTCGCCGTATCTGCATCCATCCGCATTTGATCTGTTTCTTTTCATATCCGGCCCGGATAATTGTTCTTGCTACCATCATATGCCGGATGCGAAAAGAGTTTTACAGGATAAGTCAACAAAAAGCGGCTGTCAGGACTCCGCGCATAAAACAATGAGCATTGCGGCCGCCGCCAAAAAAGGACCGAACGGAAATTCGCCGTCCTCTGCCCCGCCGCTTTCGGCAATCCTGGTTTTTCCCCATCTGGTCCGTCGAAACATCCTGTTTCCTCCGACATGAACAAGCGCCAACAGACAGGATGCCGCAAGCAGCAATAACAGCTTCCTGTGGTCAAAATACAGGCACAATACAAGGATCAGCTTCATATCCCCGCCGCCGATCAGCTTCTTATTTCGGACCCATTCCATCCCGAGAACGATCACGGTCAGGGGAATAAAAATACTGAATATATTAATTAAAATCACTAAAAACGGATCTGAGAACTCTCCACGCAAGGCCAGAAATACAAGACGGTTTGCCGCGATCGCCGCCAGAATCGAATCCGGCAGGACACAGCTCGTTCTGTCTATCAAACTCAACCAGAGCATTCCCGCCGCGAAAATGAACCACTCAATCAGCTGCAATGTCATACCGAATTTCAAAAGCATCCCGACATATATGCCCACACCTGCTGCGATATGTCCCATGTACAGGATCTTGGTTCCCCCAAAAGGTCGCTTTTGCAATATAGAATCTCCGTTATATCATTCTATTACGTTCTGAGGATCGCCGTCCAGATAACGGGCAATATTCTCGAACACGATAATCGCCCGTTTATATAAGGCTTCCTTTGTAGCGAAGGCCACATGCGGCGTAGCGATCAGATTCGGACAGGAAAGCAGCGGATGATCCGCCGGAATCGGGGGCTCATTTTCAAACACATCTACCGCTGCTCCGCCTAATTTCCCCCGCTTCAGCGCGTCGGCTAACGCCTGACTGTCCACCACAGGTCCCCTGGAGGTATTGATCAAAAGTGCGCCCGATTTCATCAGAGAAAGCTGATCTGCCCCGATCAATCCGCGTGTACTGTCATTCAATGGCACATGCAGAGATACGATATCGCATTCTCTAAGCAGCGTATCCAGATCCGTCATCTTCACGTTCTCCGGCCGCTTCTGACTTCTGTTATATCCGTAGACTTCGCATCCAAACGCCCTGGCAAGCGTCGCTGTCCGGCTGCCGATGGCACCCATGCCGATGATGCCAAATTTCTTTCCTTCCAGCTCCAGCCCCACCAGACCGGTCTTGTCCCTTCCCTGCCGCACAGCCTCATCGCAGGGAATGATCCTGCGATACAGACTCAATACCAACCCAAACACCAGCTCTGAAACCGCCGTATTGGAATAGCCTGCACAGTTGCAGACCGTCATTCCGTGCTCCCTGCAATAATCCATTGCCACATGATCCACACCTGTAAAAGCCACCGAAAGCATTTTCAGCTTCGGGCAGCGCTCCAGCACTTCCTTCTGAATCGGCAGATTGGAAAAAGCCAGAATATCCGCATCCTGCGCGCGCATGACAAGCGTGTCTGTGTCTGTGACACGCGTATCATAGTATGCGATTTCTACCCGGCTTCCCAGGTGCGCCTCTGCCAGCTTCAACAGCTCTTCTTTCTCCACGCCCAGTGGTTCTATAATCACCAGCTTCATTTTTCAGTCCTCTCCTCTTCTCCCGTGTTCTTTTCCAATTCCTCCAGCATTTTTGCAAGCCTTTCCTGCGACCTGGAAATGGATTCAAAAACCTGCTCTATCCGCTCTCGGTAAGCACCTTCTTCGGTTTCCATCTCATATACAAGACTCCCCTGAATCTCGGATTGTTCTTCCGATTGATTTTTCGGTTGCTCTTTCGATGCCGCTTCCACCAACTTCGCTTCCAGCGTCTCCTCAGGCCGTTCCGCTTCCGCCGTCTCTTCGGACCGCCCTCTTTCCAGTGACGTCTCGGCCTGCTCCTTTTCCAGCATCTCCTCACTCTGCCGCGTCTCTGTCATTTTTTCATCCTGCCCTGCATCCAACTCCAACATTGCCGATTTCTGTCCACCATCCTCCCCGTTCGTGCTTCCAATCAGCGTGACCTCTGTTTTTCTTTCTCCGATTTTCTTCTGCGAAACGCCAAATGTCACCAACGGAACCTGCTTTGTACGGTCATCTGCCTGCAGGCCAGATGGTACAACGGAAAACAGTTTGGACACCAGGGAGGAGAACCCTGCTTTCACTCCGCTGCTGGATTCCCTGATTGCGGTACCCTGTATTCCCATCCTTCGGATATGTCCCAGTTTCTTTTCATATGCCTTTTTTTGCTCCTCCGCCTGCCGTTTTTTCCACTCCAGCTCTCTGTGCAGCCGTAAAATAAGCTTTTCCTGTTCTGCCCGCTCTTTCTGCGCCATCTCCCGCTCCTGGCACTGTTTTTTCAATTCATCCTTTATAGCCTTTGCATCCTGTCTGAGCGCTTTTTCCTCCGCCTGCAAAGCCTCTTGTTCCGCCCGCATGCGTTCCAGTTCCTCCTGCAGGGCTTCCCGTTCTGTCCTTTTGCCCTCCAATTCTTCCCGCAGACTCTCCCGTTCTGCCCGTGCGCTCTCCAATTCCGTCCGCATTTCTTTCGTAAGAGCTTCGGCGTCTTCCGCCTTCTTCCGAATCGCTCGCAGCTCTTCCTCTGTTTCCTTCACCTTTGCCCTCTGCTTCTCCAGTTCCCGCTGAAGCGCTTCGGCTCCAATCTGCAGCGATACAGCATACTCCCGCTGCCCCTGCAATTCTTCTTTTAACTTTTCCCTCTGAACCCTGAACGTATTGTTTTCGCCTTCCAGCTGACCAATATACGTCTCTACATCTCCTTTGCGATACCCGCCAAATACGGCTATTTTAAACGCTTTTCTCTCCTCCAACGCTTCCTCCTCCTTCTCATTTTTTTTATTTTGCCGATCTATTGAAAAAAACTAATCTTCTCTCTGAAGATTTAGATGAGAAAGATACATTTCAGAAAAATCATCCTGTTCCGCCAGGTTAACAGATGTACATATTTTCCGGATGCAGGCCGCCTCTTCTCGGCCGCCTCTTGTGCCATACAGAAAAGCGCCGGCCAAAGAAGTATTCCCAACTGCCCTGGTGCGCTCCGCCAGCGAAAAAGGCAGAAGACCGATTTGCACTGCTTTTTGGACATTCAGAAAATATCCAAATCCTCCTGCCAGCCAGACTCTTTCGATCTGCTCAGCTCTGATCCCGCAGACCCGCATCAGCGTACAGATCCCGGAAAAGATTGCGGCTTTTGCCATCTGGATCGCACGAATGTCTTCCTGAGAAATATGCACGCATCTTCCCGGCAGATCCCTTTGTTCCCAATCTATTCCGGCGGAAAACCAGTGTTCTGCCAAAAGCCCTGTCTCGTCCACGATACCAGCCTCCAGCAGTTCGCCGATTACGGCGATCATATCGGTTCCTTCCGTTCCAGCTCTTCCTTCAAAGGCAGGCCCCGCCGCAGTAGCTGTACAGAACAATCTGTCCCGATTGCCCAACACCAGTTCCCCGTTCGTACCCAGATCAATGAGCAGACAGATTTCCTGTCTTCTGTGCATGCCAACCGCCAGGATCCCCGCCAGAACATCTGCTCCCACGAAAGCAGAAATCCCCGGCAGTATGGTCAGATCATATCGATCCGACTCCATCCCCTGTATATCGCCGATCTGCACCTTCTGCTCCTGCAGCGTCACAGGCGAAAAAGGATATCGGCCAAGTTCATCCACCGGCAGTCCTGCCAATAAATGCTCCATCACGGTATTACCTGCCAAAAAGATTTCCGTCCGTAGCTTCTTTCCGCATGTCCCAGACAGGTACCGAAGCCCCTCTGCCAAAGTCTCATGCACACATGCCTTCAGCATTCCTGCCTTTCCCGCTCCGGCTGCTTGGATCCTGGATACCACATCGCTCCCGTAACGCCGCTGCGGATTCATCCGCTTCCATTCCGCCAGCACACTGCCGTCCTCCACGTCACGTGCCTGCATGGCAATGGTAGTCGTCCCCAAATCAACAGCGATCCGGTACGCCGTGCCCACCTTCTCCGGAAAGCAACGCTCCGCTTTCATTGACCTTCCCATATTCGGCGACTGTTCTGTTTTCGCAGCTTCTCCCACTTTTGCCGCTCTTTGGCATGCCTCCGCTTTTTCCCGTTCCGCTGATGACATTTCTTCTCTCGCTGTTGGCTCGCCATCTGTCAGAATTCTCATCTTTGTCAAGATCTGTATCCGCGGCGCCTGCACGAACTCTACAGACACCCGGCAGGGTACGCTCACACGATGCAGGCAGGCCAACCTCATACCACTGCGCAGCTCTTCCGGTGAAAAAAAACGCCGTTCCTCCATCTTCGGCGACGGCATCCCTTCCAAATAACGCACCCGGCATCTGCCGCAGTTTCCGGCCCCCATACAGCAATCCTCCGGATAGATACCCCGTTCATGCAGAACTTCCAGCAGCGTACCCGAGGACGAAGTCTCCAGGCATATCTCAGATAAACCGATTCTTTTCCTTGTCATAATGATATCCAATTCCCGCTAGCTTTTCTTCCAGCTCAGCCCTGTTGACATCCAGATCTACACAACAGCTTTCCAGAGTGCCATAAAAATCGCGCAGCTTCAAATTGATAAAACTGAGAAGCATAATGGGGTCCTGTGGTATCATATTCTGTCGCTGTCCTTTCCCATATAACTTTGAATTTTCCAGATCAACCGCAAATTCTCATAGAACGCCGCAGCCCCAAGGCTTTCCCCAAATCATCCTGCCGGATTTCCTGATCCAACACCAGATTGAGCCGTTCGCGTTCAATATTTCACCTGACTTTTCCTTCACTATACTGATCAAAGTATATCACGGATTCCATGGTTTGTGAAAGGATTTTTGCGCATTCTTCCTGATATAGTCGGATTCGGAATGTCTTCTCAAAGTCCGGGCACCAATAGACTTGCGGTTCTTTGGTCTTAACTTTGCAGAACAGGAAAAACGCCGTTTGCACAAAAACAGCCCCGGCAGAGTTTCTATTCTCCGCCAGGGCCAATGCATCTCCAAGAGGAAACTTGCACCGTTCTCTTCCCTTTATTTTTTCTCCGCCGCAAGCTCTCCATTCCGGGCACTGATAAGGATCGTATCCCCCATCTCCACCCGGTCCGCCAGGATCAGCTTTGCGGACAGCGTCTCCACATATTTCTGGATGTAGCGTTTCAGCGGCCTCGCACCATAAACCGGATCGTAGGCATTATCCACGATGAACTGCTCCGCTTCCGGCGACAGCTCGATGGAGAGCTCCCGATCCGCCAGCCGGCGGTTTAGATCATCCACGATCAGGTGAATGATGCCGCCGATGTTCTCCTTCGTCAGGGGTTTGAACAGAATCGTTTCGTCCAGCCGGTTCAGAAATTCCGGCCGGAAGTGACTGCGCAATTCGTTCATCACCATGGCTTCCGCCTCCGGTCGGATCGTCCCGTCGCTCTCGATGCCGTCCAGCAAATACTGCGCGCCGATGTTGGAGGTCATGATCAGGATCGTGTTCTTAAAGTCCACGGTTCTGCCCTGGGAATCCGTGATCCGCCCGTCGTCCAGCACCTGCAGCAGCACGTTGAACACATCCGGATGGGCCTTCTCGATCTCGTCGAACAGCACGACGGAATAAGGCTTGCGCCGCACCGCCTCGGTGAGCTGACCACCCTCTTCGTAGCCCACATATCCGGGAGGCGCTCCGATCAGACGGGATACGGCGAACTTCTCCATATACTCACTCATATCGATGCGGACCATGTTGTTCTCGTCATCAAACAGCGCGGCGGCCAGGGATTTGGCCAGCTCCGTTTTGCCCACGCCCGTGGGTCCCAGGAACAGGAAGGAGCCGATGGGCTTCTCCGGGTCCTTAATGCCCGCCTTGGAGCGGATGATAGCCTCCGTCACCTTTGTCACGCCTTCATCCTGGCCGATGACCCGCTTGTGCAGTTCCTCATCCAGATGCAGCGTTTTGTTGCGCTCGCTCTCCGTCAGCTTCGCTACCGGAATGCCGGTCCACCGGGAGATGATGCGGGCGATCTCATCCTCCGTCACCGCCTCGTGCACCAGAGAGAAATCGTCCTTTTTCACCTTCTCCTCTTCGGCCTCCAGCTGTTTTTTCAGCGCCGGGAGTTTTCCGTAGGCCAGTTCCGCCGCCCGCTCCAAATTTCCTTCCCGCTGGGCGATCTGGATCTCGTTGTTCATGGCCTCGATCTCTTCCCGCAGTTTGGAGAGCCGCTCTACGCCCGCCTTTTCATTGTCCCACTGGGCCTTGCGGTTATTGAATTCGGCCTTCAGCTCCGCCAGTTCCTTCTGCAGCGCTTCCAGCCTTTCCTGGCTCAGGTGATCCTCTTCCTTTTTCAGGGCGGCCTCCTCGATCTCCATCTGCATCACCCGCCGCTGCAGCTCGTCCAGCTCCGTGGGCATGGAATCCAGCTCCGTCTTGATCAAGGCACAGGCCTCATCTACCAGGTCAATGGCTTTATCCGGCAGAAACCGGTCGGAAATATAGCGGTTGGAAAGCACCGCCGCGCTGACCAGCGCGTTGTCCAGGATCTTTACGCCGTGGTATACCTCGTACCGTTCTTTTAATCCCCGGAGAATGGAGATCGTATCCTCCACAGTGGGCTCATCCACCATCACCGGCTGGAACCGACGCTCCAGGGCAGCATCCTTTTCAATATATTTGCGGTATTCATCCAGCGTGGTGGCTCCCACGCAGTGCAGCTCGCCCCTGGCCAGCATGGGTTTTAAAAGATTGCCCGCGTCCATGGCACCGTCGGTCTTGCCCGCGCCCACGATGGTATGCAGCTCATCGATGAACAGGATGATCTTCCCCTCGCTCTTTTTGACATCCTCCAGCACCGCCTTCAGACGTTCCTCAAACTCGCCCCGATACTTGGCGCCCGCCACCAGCGCGCCCATATCCAAGGAAAAAATCTTTTTCTCCTTCAGACCCTGCGGCACATCGCCCCGGACGATCCGCTGCGCAAGCCCTTCCACCACGGCAGTCTTGCCCACGCCGGGTTCGCCGATGAGCACCGGGTTGTTCTTGGTCTTGCGGGACAGGATACGGATCACGTTGCGGATCTCGGCGTCCCGGCCGATGACCGGGTCCAGCTTCTGTTCCCTGGCGCGCTCCACCAGATCCTGTCCGTATTTCTCCAGCGTATCGTAGGTAGCCTCAGGATTGTCGCTGGTCACGCGCTGATTGCCCCGCACGGAGGACAGCGCCTGCAGAAAACGCTCCCTGGTGATGCCGTACTCCTTGAAGATCTGGCCGATCTCCCGGTTGGGATGCGCCAGCATGGCAAGAAACAGATGTTCCACGGACACGTATTCATCCCCCATCCGCTTCGCTTCGTCCTCCGCCGAGAGCAGCGCCTGATTCAGATCCTTTCCGATATAAACCTGCCCGCCGGAAACCTTTACCCGCTTCTGCAGCGCCTGCTGGGCCCGTCCCAGGAAATGCTCCTTCTGAATCTCCATTTTCTCGATCAGCTTTAAGATCAGACTGTCCTCTATGGTCAGAAGGCTGTACAGCAAATGCTCCTGTTCAATTTCCTGATTGCCGTATTCATAGGCCAGCTTCTCACAGCCCTGTACGGCTTCCACGGATTTCTGCGTAAACTTGGAAATATTCATATGAATGCCTCCTTTTTGTTCTATTTGAAGTATAACAATTCGCTTCTATTGATACTATAACACCTGTTGTTAGCCACGTCAATAGGTGAGTGCTAAAAAATATATAAAACAGCCGTCAACGTTTCGGTCCATCGCGGTCATAAGCGCATTCATACCCATGCGCAGCGCATTCGCAACCGAACAGCATCGTATTCACATTCCATGCGCAGCGCATTCGCAACCCGGCAGCATCGTATTCACATTCCATGCGCAGCGCATTCGCAACCCGGCAGCATCGTATTCACATTCCATGCGCAGCGCATTCATGAGACGAAGACAACGCATTCGCAGTCCGGTCCGGCGGCATCAAGTCCGGATACGGAGGCACGGCATGATAAGATCATGCCGTGCCCCGGAAAATATATGCTTTTTCGTAATGGGTATCTTTGGAGGGAATCCACGCCCAGACGGTTCTCTTCCGTCCGATTTTCCCGTTTTCTCTGACGGCTGACGCAGACCGTCTTTACCGCGCCTATCTGCGAATCCGCACCGTTTTGATTTCAAATGCACCGAAGGGCAGCACGAAGGCTTCGTCTTCCTCCAGCGAGACCTCCTCCAGAACGTTCTCCATCATATCGCACAGCGCCGCGCTCTTCATGCCCAGACGGCAGCTGATCTTCGCGCTGCAGGACGCCTTTTGGGATTCATAGAGCCGCAGGATCACATCGCCGCTGCCGTCCTCCGCGGGCTTCATGGTATCCAGGATCACGTTCGCCGCATCGATGGACAAAACGCTTCCCACACCCGCTCTTCCGGCCGTGACGGCAGGTTTTACATTCAGCGCATAGCCCTGGCGCACCACATCACTGTCCGCAAAGCCGCCCTCCCATGCGGTAAAGGCATAGGTGAACGTATGGACGCGGTTGTCCGCCCGCATCTCCGGGCAGGCCGCCGCCCGCAGAAGGGTCAGCTCCAGCGCATTGCCGTTCATGCTGACGCCGTATTTGCAGTCATTGAGCACCGCCGCGCCGTGCGACGCGTCGCAGAGCGCGCTGTAGCGGTGATTGCAGACCTCAAAGCGGTCCTTATCATAGGCTTTTGACCGATGGGTGGGACGCTCCACATAGCCGAACTGCATTTCATTGATGCCGTTCTCCGCATGTACCGTCACCGGGAAGCTGACCTTCAGCAGCCGATGCAGCTCCTTCCAATCCACCTGCGTCGCGAACTCCAGCCGATCGCTGTCCGCGGCCAGCGTGATCCTCTGGACCAGATCAGAATTGCTGATCCGGCCGCGCAGGATCAGAACACCTTCCAGACCGTCCGCCGCGGCGGTTACGGATGCATCCGTCAGCGCCTCGATTTCCTGCTCGATATAATTGGAATCAATATCCCAGGCATCAAACAGCCGGGGCACATCCTTATACAGCCGGAAACGGTTCATGGTATCCGCCGCGAATTCCCTGCCGGAGTCCTTGCGGACAAAGGAAACCACCTCTCCCTTCCGGTTGATCTTCGCCTTCACCAGCCCGTTTTCCATCACGAAGCCGTCCGCCGTTTCGGTCACCGTCACCGCGGGAGGCGCCGACGGCACATTTTCGGCAGGCACGAGGGAAACCGTCCCGCAGGCGGGCAGCTGTACCAGCGCCTTCACGCGGCCTTCTGCCGTCTGAACCGGCACCGGCTCTCCCGATACCGTGCAGGCGCCCTTCGCGAACCGCTCCGGCAGCTCCACCAGCGCGGTGCGGGGGAAGCTCAGGGAATTCCAGACCGTAACGGCCTGCGCATCCGCGCCGTCCGTCAGCGCCGCATACGCCTGCTCCTTCATCTCTCCGATGCCCGCTAACATCTCATGGAAAGCCTCTTCCGCCTCCACATAGACCTTGGCAATACTGGAACCGGGCAGCATATCGTGGAACTGATGCAAAAGCAGTCGTTTCCAGAGGGCGTCCGCCTTCGCTTTATCATAGTCCATGCCTTTTCCGACGGCCAGACTGCTCCAGAATTCCATTTCCCGCAGGGAAAGCTCACAGCGGCGATTGTTCTGTTTGACCATAGCCTGGGAGGTATAGGTGCCCCGATGGGCGCTGAAATACAGCTCTCCCACATAGGTGTTGACAGGGCCTCCCAACTTCTCCATGTCCTCGAAAAACTCCACCGGGCCGGCCAGCTTCACCTTTACGCCGCCCTCCAGATCCTCCTGACGTCTGGCATATTCCACATAATCGCGGCACGGGCCGCCGCCGCCGTCCCCATAGCCGTAAGGCAGAAGGAACGCTTCCAGATCCCGGACCTGAGTCCGTTCCCGCCAGGTCTCGTTGATCGCCTTCGGATCAGTGCGGTAGGTATAGCTGGTGGGAAGGAACGAAACAATCTGCGAGCCGTCCATGCCCTGCCAGTTGAAATAATGATAAGGGAACTGGTCCCCCTCATTATAGGACCAGAAGATCTTCTGGGTTACCAGATATTTCACGCCGAAGCTCTTCAGGATCTGAGGCAGCGCCGCGGTATAGCCGAAGGTATCCGGCAGCCACATGACCTGGCTGTCCACGCCCAGTTCTTCCTT
>CANQTI010000020.1 GCA_947626725.1 uncultured Eisenbergiella sp. | reverse complement strand
TACCTTTCCCGGGAAAGGCCGGGAGGAAGCGGAAGCGGTCTACGGGGCCATCCGTCTTCCGCGCCGGGCCACGAAGGGAAGCGCGGGCTACGACTATTTTTCACCCGTGGATTTTACGTTGGGTCCCGGGGAGACCGTGAAGATCCCCACCGGCATCCGGGCGCGGATGGAGGAGGGCTGGGTGCTGTGCAACTTCCCCAGAAGCGGCCAGGGCTTCAAATACCGGTTGCAGCTGAACAATACGGTGGGCATCATCGACAGCGATTATTATTTCTCCGATAATGAGGGTCATATCATGACGCGGCTCACCAACGATTCCAACGAAGGAAAGGTGCTCACGGTCCGTGCGGGGGAAGGCTTCCAGCAGGGCATCTTTTTCCCCTTCGGCATCACGGAGGACGATGCGGCGGACGGCGTCCGCAACGGCGGGTTCGGCAGTACCGGCGGATGGTGAGACGGCAATATGAGGAAGAAAATGGCGTATATCTGTTGGGCCCTGGCGGGCCTGTGCGTGCTGTACTGTATCGGTGTGATCCTGACGAAGGCGGCAGGGACCAGCTTCTATCTGATCTGGTTTGTCCTGGCGGCCTTTTTTGCATGTCTCGCCCTGGGACTGGAACGGGATGTCTTTTCGCATTGGCCCCGGGCCCTGCTGGTGTCGGCTCTCTGCGTGCTGGGTGCGGGGGCCGCGGTGTTCCTTTTTGTGGAAGGGCTGGTGTTGTCCGGATTTTTTGCGAAGGGAGAGGACGGACTTTCCTATATCGTCGTGCTGGGCGCGCAGATTAAGGAGAACGGTCCCAGCGTGGCGCTGTCCAAACGGCTGGATGCGGCCGCGGCCTATCTGGAGGAAAATCCGGAGACGCTCTGCGTGGTCTCCGGCGGGCAGGGACCCAACGAGCCGGTCACCGAGGCGTCCGGAATGCGGGAATATCTGCTGCAGAAAGGGATCGCCAGGGAACGGATCCTATCGGAGGATCAGTCCCGCAATACCCAGCAGAACCTGGAGTTTTCCAGACGGCTGATCCCCGCCGAGGTGAAAAAGGTGGGGATCGTCACCAGCAATTTTCATGTGTACCGGGGCACCCGGCTGGCGAAGGCGCAGGGGTTTCCGGAGGCCGTGGGCATCGCGGCGCCGTCCGGCGCCTATTTTCTCCCCAACAATATGCTGCGGGAGTTTTTCGGCGTGATCAAAGACTGGGCATGTGGGAATATGCGCCTGGCGGCGTGAGAGTGGGAGAAAACGATCCGTGCGGCCCAATCATACGGCCCATTGGGAAAATGGTGTTTGGAAAGAGGTATCGAAGGGTGTGTCGATACCTCTTTTTTTGAAAAAAAGTTGGCAAAAAAATATGGTTGAAAAAATATGATTGTATGCTGCCAGCATACCCGCCGAAAAGAATTCGGTGTTATACTGCTATCAACATGTGATCAATTCATGACAAAAGAAAAGGAGATACAGATGGATAATATCAGAGCGTTGGAAGACTTTTTGAAGAAGGTCAGAGAGGATGTTGTGGATAAGACCGGAAATCTGAATAAAGCGTTGGAGGCTGTCGGCATTCGGCCGAAAAACTGCGATGAGGCTTTGAAAGTGATCGACAAGCAGATCGAGTCGGCGAGGAACAAGTTTACGATCGCTTTTGTGGGGACCTTTAATACGGGAAAGTCCACGATCATCAATTCCCTCCTGGATCTTCGGGGCGAGGCAAGGCTGAGCAGCGAGTATGATCCGGATACGGCCCGCAGCATCCGACTCCTGGGAAAGGAGGGGCAAGCCTGGGAGGCTGAGGTGGATTTCGGCGGTGAATATCCCACGGAAGCTCTCAGCTGGAAGGATGCGAAAAGATATACCAGCCAGGTCGCTTTGGATCAGGCAGATGAAGCATTCCGAAAACGCGCTGAGGCTGTCAGGGAAGTTCGCTATTATCTGGATGCGCCTTTGCTTCGGCAATGCAATATTCTGGATCTGCCAGGTACCGGGGCCGGGGGCCATGGGCTTCATCAAAAGGTTACAAATGAGAAGATCCTGGAGAGCGATTGCTTTTTCTGGGTTTTGCCCACAGATGCTGAGCCGGATCCTACTGCCCTGGCGAATCTGCAGAAGATCCAGCATAAGCTCTTCCCATTGATCAATGTCTGGCGATATGAGCAGGAAGGGATTGCTGGAGACCTTACTCCGGATGAGATCATGAATTTTGTTCGGGAGGAATATCCGGAGTATCTTCGCAATGCGGGGGAGCCGATCGTGTATTACGCGAAAGAGATCGACGCGGCCCAGCAGAAGGGACGAGAGCTGAATCCGGACTGGGGCAAAGAGAAGTTCGTGAACAAAGTGGAGGAGATCATTTCCAGTGTGCATAAGGGGGACCGGGCCGGACGGATCAGCTACAATCTTCGGAACGCGTTAAAAAACTGTGAGGAGATGGTCAACGATGCGAAGGAGGATCCGGGCCTACGAGAAATAGAAACTGCCATAAAACAAAATGAGGCACAAAATACCAAGCTGGAAGGAAAATTGGAGAGAGTGAGGACGGGGGCCTGGGAGGAGATTGAGGAGACGGCGAAAAATTCCGCGGACGAGGCGCTGCAAATCGTATCGGACTTGGCTGAGAATTTTATCCGAAAGAAAATGTCCGGTACAAGCCTTCGTGCGTTGCCCAAGGCATTTACGAAAAAGCAGCAAAAAGAACTGGAAAAGGAACTGCGGACAGAATTCCAGGAACAGTGTTTGGGGTCGGGATGGATGGAGGCCTCTGCCGCTGAATACCGCGACAAAGTCGTTAATTTATTGAGAGGGAAGTACAGTGACTTCGCTGTTTCTCTGACTGAAGAGGAAACGGAGGGGGAGGCAGCGGGGGTCGATTCGCAGGATTGGGCGGTATTTGTGAACGATATAGCGGACCAGATCCAGATAGATTTTCAGGATAAGCTGGTTGAGCTTTTGTCCAAGTGCGTTATCACCGGACTGCTGCTTGCGATACCCGGATTGAATCTGCTGGACAGCGTGGGCGGTTATCTGGCCCTGGGAAAAGGCGTGGAAGCTTTTGCAAATCACAAAAAGCTTGAGAGCAAGGCCGATATGGTGGTGTCCAAGGCGCGGGTTCAGATTAGGGGGCAGAGGTACAGTTTTATAAGAGAGTACAAGAAACTGGGAAAGGAAACAGAGAAGATTTTCTATAACCGCGCGAGTAAGAAGCTCGGGGAAGAAGGGAATCGTATTTCCGAAAACAGAAAGAAATTGCAGTGTGTTCAGGAGGCCGCGGATGAATTTACGCGGATGCTCCAGTTGGCCGAAAAAGAAAGGCTGGAGCTTATACAGGCATAATAGGCGGCCGAAAGGATCCTGCGGAGGAAAAGAAAATGGACGGACAAAGAATGCATATACTTTATGAGCATGCAGATGCCATGGGCAGCGTTCTTCTCGGTATGCTCGATCAATTTAAGCGGTTTTCGGAACAGACGGTTCCAACGGCAGCCGTTCTGTGTACGGATAAGCAGCTGCGGACGGAGGCCGATAGGCTGTTTACCGTGCGCGGGGATATGACGGTGCGTACATTTGTCACTGAGACGGGAATATCGGAGGAAGATATTTACGGAGCGATGCTTTCGGACGCGGTGATTGTTTGTACCAGGGCGAAGACCCTCGCGCCCGAAAGTTTGTATGAGCTGATGCAAAAGCTCAGCGATATCGGGAAGCAGACGTTTGTCATTGTCGCCGGCTGGAATGGACTGATCCGAACGAAGGAGATGGCGCACCAGAGGATAGAAAAGGTTCGGAAAGCATTTGATTTTGCCAGGATCGTGGAGATTGTCAATGTTTATGAAAGTCCGCAGGAGGGATTTGTTCGTTTTGAAGAGGCAGCGGACAGAATTGCGGATTCCATCAGCGCGAGATGGCGGCAGCTCCATATGGAGCAGGAGGAAAACCTGTACGGATATGTGAAGAAACAAGTGCGGGCATTTTATCAGCGTTCCAGAATAAAGATCCGTGAAACGCTGGAACGGATAAACAGCGCGGAAACCGTCGTGATGTATAAGGAGGCTTCTTATCTGGTCAGTTTCGGAAACCTGGCGGTGAACCTGCAGGATGTCGCAGAGGAAGTCGGCGAAGCGGCAAAAGGGATTTCCTATGGCATGTTCTGTGAGGAAGAAACGGGCGATTTCATAGAGGACATCTTCAACAGAAGCGGCGTGCAGGCGCAGAAGTTTGCGAAAAAGTATCTGTTGGAGGAACTGCAGAAAAGGCTGGACCGGTGCAGAAAGCGCAGCGATGAAAAAATTCAGCTCGCGATAAGAGGCCGTATCAGTGAATGCATGCGGGAAATGCAGGGGATCTGCGAGAGGATGTATGGCCTTCCCTTTCTCCCGCGAGAGAGCCTGGACCGCTTGTGTGCGGCGTGTCAAAATAAGGATCCGCTGCAGCAGATTGCGGAAAGATATGACGCAATTCCGGAAAAGCTGATCGACGATGTTGCGGAGCGTATTCCCGCAAAGGTGAGGGAGTACGCTTATGAGCTGACCATTCCCGTGAAGGTCAGGGACAGCGCAAAGGAAGTGCTGGAAAAGCTCAGACGCAAATATCTGGACGAGGAAGAATCGGATGAAACCGGGACGAAAGAACATACAGACGGAACAGAAGAGGGGCAGCCTGAGCAGACAGGAGAGGAGAGCGCGGAGGCGAAGACGCCGGAGAGCGCTTTAGAGCAGGTCGGAGAGGAGGCCCAAAACCGGAAGGAAACGAGCGGGGAGGATGAGGGGATGAATGAGGCCTCCCGCATGCTGGAAGCCTTTCGGGAAGATATAAAAGGACTC
Organism: uncultured Eisenbergiella sp.; assembly: GCA_947626725.1. Classification (GTDB taxonomy): domain Bacteria; phylum Bacillota; class Clostridia; order Lachnospirales; family Lachnospiraceae; genus Gallintestinimicrobium. The sequence continues at coordinate 11,111 of CANQTI010000020.1, read as the reverse complement.
ATCGCTTATTCTCAGACGGCCTGTGTTTCCATCGCGTGGAAATGTGCGGATTCGATCAGGAAGGATATCGAGGAATTCACGAAGAGGGAACTGAAGTGCTATTTCGGAGGGATCATCAGTGAAATGGAGGCTATGGAAGCAGCGATGAATGATCTGCTGTCGGCGTACAGTCTGGAGGTATAGCATGGATTCATATTTGGAAAAGGATGTGGATATTTCAACGGTTGTTCGAAAAATCTGTTCGCTGGAGAACGAAACCGCCGGGCTGCTGGAGGCCTTTTATCAGCGGCTCGGCTCTGAAGGAACACTCGCGGCAAAAAAAATGCCGCTGTGTATAAAACGGCTTTCGGACGGAATGGATGAGAGCGATTATGGGTATGAAGAGGTTTTCACGAAAGGGGAGATCGGGCGCGCTTCCCAAAAGCTCGTTTTTGAAAGGCTTTTCATAGACAAAAAGATGGAAGAATATGCGGAACCGCTGCTGCTGATTTCCGATGAGTATGAAATAGATAAAAATGTAGAGAACCGAATTCAGGCAAGAAGGAGCAGGGGATACAGGATGTTCCCGGTTATTATTCTTCCTGATGATTTCTTCATCCCAACGCAAGGAGAAGTCTTCGGATATATTCAGCTGCTGGAGACGCTGGAAACTGCCTGCGAATGCAAACCGATGGCGTTCAAACGGGGAGATATCTGTTCTGGAAGCCCATATGTAAAAGGATACGTGGGATATCTTTTTGTCGCTGTCGGAATAGAGAGGGCGATCGCCGCAAAGGATGAAATACAAAGATTTCTCAGCGGCGCGATCGACTATCTGAAGAAGGAGGGGAATGATAGTTCGGCTTCTGCGGTCAGAAGGCTCGCGGCGTGCGGGAAGATCGAGGCATATTGTCAACGGTGGCGTGACCTGGAGCGGGAGTCACAGCAGTTCGAAAACAAACGATCGGAGGCGGAGGCCCTCCTGGGAGAACTCAGGGAACAGTACGATCGCCATATCGCTGAGATTATGAAATATGAACCCGAAAAGAAGAAAACGCCGATACAGGTACGTATGGCTCTGAAGTACGGCGATATGAAGCGCCGGATAGATGATTTCCTGGAGGAAATGCGCCAAAGCGAGCTGTCGGAAAAGGATGATCGTCTTTCGAAGAAGACGGGAGAGCTCATTAAGAATACGAAAGCCGATCTGTCATCGAAGGCGTCTGAGCTGACCCTCGCGGGGACCTTTTCATCGGGGAAAACAACGATGATCAATGCGCTTCTGGATCATGCGCACAAGCTTCATACTTCTAAGGGACATAATACAGCGGCCCTCATGCAGATAAAGCGAAAGGAGGCGGATGCGCCTGAAGAATATGAAGTTGTCTGGAAAGAGCATCTCGTATGGAATCTTTTGAAACCGCAATATACGGAAAATGATCGGATCAGGAATCCATTTCCGGGCAGGGCGAAGGTTATTCAAATCCAGGAGACCGCAGACGCGTACAGCATAGAGATTAAGAGCCTGGAGGGGAAAGGAGAAAAGCAGACGATAAAGGTGGGGAAAACCCACGAGTTATGCGTATCCGAAAAAAATGTGCTGGATAAAAACGCCCCGCTGATCAAGGTGAAGTCTGATGCGCAGTATCTGCGGATGGTGACGAGAGACGAACTGAATCTATTGATCGAATACATAGAGGATGGACGATTGTGCCATCCGAAAGTGATATGTATGGAGGGTATGCGGCCGCATCCCACGGATGTCATACTGTCTGGGCTCAAAGCGAAGAAATCGGAGAGGGAGGGAGCGCCGAAGACGGGGCTTGCAGATGGGGATGCGCTGGAATTTTTGAAGACGCTTAGCTCCCATGAAAGGTATAAGGACGGGAAAGGGAACATTCGGGGGATGACTTCTGCCGTCGAAATCAGGGATTTGATGAAAAGAGAGATCCGTGAGGCGATTTTTGAGGCCGATATTGCGCTGAAGGCTCAGAGGGTGATATTGGATGAAGCGGGATGGCAGAATTTCTGCGGAGAAGCGGAAGAGAGGCTGGCCTATACGCAGCAGAAAAAAACGATTCCGTTCTGTGAGGCACCGGAATGCTATATGCTGGCGGATCATATCAATCTGTATCTGGGGAGCGGCTTTTTGGATTACTGTGAGCTGAACGATACCCCGGGATTTGGTTCCATTACCGAAGAGCACGACGCATGTGCGGAGCGTTTTCTCAATGGAAACCGGGGGCGGCTTCTGGTAATGATCACGATCAGCAGCAAAACCGAAGATGAAAAACTGCATGATTTTCTGAATTATCTCGACGGCATTTTTTCAAACCGACGGGAAGAACAGAGAGATGAGGTGTTTTTCCTGTTCAACTGTTTTTCCAATAATGCGCCCGAGAGAAAGCTCAAAAAGGATGTTGAGGCGCTGACCCAAAAAATTGTCAGCCGGGGATTTCGCAAAAAGAATATTTTCGCCTGTGATCTGCGCAAGGTGACAGAGGGCCATCAGGCACCCAGGGAAATGTATGGTTTGCCTTCTTACGCTGTGTTCAAAGATCGGTGCCTGCATGCTTTGCTGGAAACCGGTCTTCGCAAAAAATACCGGAGCGTTTACGAATCGTGGAAAACATATTTTGAGGAAAACCGTTTCGATTTGAACAGAAGGAGGAAAGAGGCGGAAGGCAACCTGCAGGATGGTGAAAAGCGTCTCGCAGAATATGAGGACCGGCTGAAAAGCGTAAAAAAGGTGGACGAGCCGACGCTGGATACTTTGCTTTGCACTGTCCGGAGAGAGTATACGGATTTTTATGACGGAATCGAAAGCGTGTTCCGAACGACCAGAAAAAAAGATCGAAAAGAAGCCTGCGATAATCAGATCAAGGAGATTGAGACACGTTTGAAGGATCTGCAGAAGAGTGAAGATATCGGTAAGGCTGTCCGCAGAAAGATCCATGCCATCGAGCTGGCAGGCAATTATGACAGTCAGGACGGGGAACTTCCAAAACCGGATACGGAAATATTCACCTTGGCGCTGCAGGCGCTCCAAAGGCGGGTGTGGGAAGCGGATAAAAAGGTCAGGTTCTTGAAAAAAGAAGAAAGGACCGCTTTCTATATGCGCTGGATCAAGGGACTGATTGAGGAGGATTATAAACAGTCGGAGAAAAGGGCACGGGAGTATTTGGCAAAATTGAATCCGTTCTTCCTGGAGAAGAAAAACAATATTATAAGGAATTTGGAAGAGCAGATCCACGGAATACAGAATTCGGAGGAATTGGAGCGGCAGATTAAGGAGTGTGATGAATTATTGAAGAAACTGGAAGAGTATTATGAGAAGTTCAGGAAGCTGGAATGGTATTTTCAGGAGACATGCAAAGCGTAAAAAGCGGACAGGAGATGAAAATGGATTTGAATGAAAATTTTAGTAACTTGGAACAGGAGCTGAAAAAAAACGAGAAAGAGCTTCAGGAAAAGATTGTGGCGGGATGCAGGGAATGCTTTGAGGAAGAGATCATCTCCCCTTTTCGGAAGGAAATGGAAAGCTTCCAGAATGAGATGCGAGGCTTTCAGAATGAAAGGAAAGGCTTTCAGAATGAAATACAAGGCTTTCAGGATGAAGTGAAGCGCTTTCGGAATGAAACGAACGCCCAGGCCGAGAAGGTATCCGCCTGGAAATCTCAGCTTGAAACGCTGATTGGGCAAGTGGGTGAGAACAGTGAGCAGTATGCAGCGGAAATGACCCGTTCATCTGGGCTCCTGCGGGAGAACCTTGAGAAAGTCGGGACGCTTGCTGATCAATATACGAAAAGCTTTCAGGAGATCCGACTGTCCCAAAAGGAACTGGAAGAAAAGGTAAACGGGCTCGTAAAGCAGCAGGATGCGTTTGTGAACATGCTGCAGGAGGGCGAGAAGAAGCAGAAGATCGCAGAAGTCCTGGAGTTGGTCCTGTTCGCGGTCGTCATTCTCCTGCAGCTTTTTCTTTAATAGCCTATTTTCATTTCGTTTCTCAGGATTTTGCAACCGTGCGGGTATCGACTGCGTTTTTATAGAGGAAGCCGAATAAAACGCACCGGCCTGTGCCGGGAAAAGATCGGCAGGGAAGCAAAAAGCGGTGCCGGGAGAAGAAACTGCCAGGATTGCATGAGGCAGGGGCACGGGAAGAGGAGAAGCGATCATGAAAAAGAGAACAGCGGCTGTACTGGCAGTGCTGATGTTGTGTCAGGCGATTTGGCTCGCGGGCTGTGCCGCAGAAAATAAGGCGGATACAGTGGCTGAGAATAGGGAAAGCATGGCTGCCGAAACTGCTGTGGAGGTGAATGGAGCGGATATAGATGCCGACACTGCGGCGGAAGATGGGGAACGTGCGGATGTCGATGCCGCAGCGGTCGCCGTTCAGACGCCGGAAGACGGTCAACTATCTGCAGAGAAAAATCTGTCGGATGAAGGAACAGAAAACGGCAGAACATCAGCGGCCGGGGAAGAAGCGTCCGGCGGCCGGACGGAAGATTCCGACCCCGCGGCTTACACCGGCGCGGCGATACCCGCCAGGTTTCAGGACGGCGTCAACGGCTTCGCCCTGCGGTTCACCAGGCAGATGCTGGAGGAGAAGGGCATGGCGGAAAACCTGATCGTCTCGCCCTTCTCGGTGTGGCTGCCGCTGACGGCGCTGGCGAACGCAACGGACGAAGAGGCGATGGAGGAGCTGCTTTCGGCGCTGGGACTGTCCGATGCGGATATGGCAGTGCAGAATGGGCTGACGGAGCAGATGATCCGTTCCCTGCAGCAGGAGGAGCGGCGGGAATGGCTGCGGCAGTACGGAGAGGAAATGGACAGCCCGCTGAAGATCGCCAACGCGGTGTTCGTGGGTAAAGATATGAAGCTCCAGAAAGCGTTTAAATCGGTCTTCACGGACGTCTATCAGGGACGGATCTTCCGCGTAGATTTTGCCGATGACGGCGCAGTGGAGCAGGTCAATGCATGGGCCAGTGAGCAGACGGACGGGGAGATACAGGATCTGATCTCTCATTTCGAGCCGGAAACCGTGGCGGCCCTTGCCAACGCGGTCTATTTTTCCGATGGCTGGTCCGAGGAATTTTCGGAGGAACTGACAAAAGACGATCTGTTTTGCGGGGCGGACGGGGAGGAAACGGTTCCCTTCATGAACGGGGAATTTGACAGTATTCCGTATTATGCGGGAGACGGCTTCGAGATGGCGTCCCTGCCTACGCAGAACGGCGGCAGGCTGATGCTTTTGCTCCCGGCGGAGGAAGGAGAGGCGGCGGAGAGCCTGCCCGGGGGTGAAGCGACATCGGGAGACGGGACGGCAGAGAAACCGGGACCGGGTCGGTCGGCGGAGGAAGTGCTGGCCGGTCTGGACCCGCCGGAGCTGAACCGTCTGCTGGACGCGGACCGGACCGCCGTACACCTGTCCCTGCCCCGGTTCCGGCTGGAGAGCGATACGTTTTCCGTGCTGGAGACGCTGGAGGCGATGGGCGTGCCGCTGTCAGACGATCGGAATCCTCATATCGACGGCCTGGCGAACCGGCCTCTGTATCTGTCCCAGGCGGTGCAGAAGGCCATGCTGGAGGCGGACGAGAAGGGCCTGACGGCTGCGGCCGTGACCGCCCTGATGATGGCCGAAGGCGCTCTCATGGATCCGCCGGAGCCGGTGGAACTGAAGTTTGACCGTCCCTTCGCGTTCCTGCTGACCGCGGACGGCGGCGACGCGGGCCCGGTGGTGCTTTTCTCCGGTGTGGTAAACCGGATCGAGTAACGCCGCGCGCAGATGAAAAATTCCGTGCCATCCTCGGAGGCTCTTCGCTGGCCTTCCCGTGCTGTCCCGCTGCCCGGAGGGCGCACATTCCATTTTCCCGGACCGTTAGAAAAGCGCTGGTCCTTGGTGAAGCAAGTCCGTTAGGACGCGGCTGAACCTAGGACCACTGCGCTTTTCTCCGAGCGCGAGCGTGTCCGGAAAAGGAATGTGCGCCCTCCGGGCAGCGGGACAGCACGGGAAGGCCAGCGAAGGGCCGGAGACGGTGCGGGGGTTTATCCGCCGGGAGCATCGGGAAAATATTCTGTTTGCATTTGTTCCGCATGGGTGGTATGATGAAAAACATACTCGAAGCGGCCGGAGTCAGGTCAGACTTTGGCCGCTTTTGTGATGGAAGAAAAAGGAAAGAAAACCCCGCGCGGCGCGGACCATACCATCTGCCGGGCGGCGGAACGGCGGAGCATGAAAAAATTCATCGGAAACAGACAGTTTTATAAAATGGTCCTGCTGGTGGCCGTGCCCATCATGATCCAGAACGGCATCACCAATTTCGTGGGCCTTCTGGACAACATCATGGTGGGACAGGTGGGGACCGTGCAGATGTCCGGCGTCGCCATCGCCAACAACCTGATCTTTGTATACAATCTCTGCATCTTCGGGGCCATTTCCGGCGCCGGGATCTTCACTGCGCAGTTTTACGGGCAGGGCAGTCACGAGGGCGTGCGCAGTACTTTCCGGTTCAAGATCCTGATCTGCTCGCTGTTCCTCGTGCTGGCGGTCTGCATCTTCGTGTTCGGAGGGAACGGCCTGATCTCTCTTTATCTGCAGGGAGACGGCGCGGCGGAGGACATCGGCGCCACCTTCTTTTACGGGAGGCAGTATCTGCATATCATGCTGCTGGGCTTTGTCCCCTTTACGGCGGTGCAGGTTTATTCCGGCACGCTGCGGGAGTGCGGCGAGACCTTCGTCCCCATGCTGGCCGGTGTGGCGGCGGTATTGGTCAATTTGATTTTCAATTATATCCTGATCTTCGGGCATTTCGGCGCGCCGGAGATGGGTGTGGCGGGCGCGGCCTGGGCCACGGTGCTTTCCCGTTTCGTGGAATGCGGGATCACGGTGTGCTGGACCCATCTGCACGCGGAGAAAAATCCGTTCATCCGGCATGCCTGGCGCTCTCTGAGGATCCCGGGAGCACTGGCAGGGCAGATCATCCGAAAGGGAATGCCGCTGATGATGAACGAGGCGATCTGGGCCGCCGGGATGGCGGTGCTGCTGCAGTGCTATTCCTACCGGGGGCTGGATGTGGTGGCCGGACAGAACATTTCCTCCACGGTATCCAATGTGTTCAACGTGGTGTTCATGTCGCTGGGCAGCGCGGTGGCGATCATCGTGGGACAGCTTCTGGGCGCGGGGAAGATGGAGGAAGCGGTGGACCAGGACCGGAAGCTCATCTTCTTTTCCGTGGCGGTCTGTCTGGTGATGGGTTCGCTCATGGCGCTGGCGGCGCCGCTGTTTCCCAGACTGTACAATACGACGGCGTCCGTGCGCGCGCTGGCGTCCAGCTTTATCCTGATAGAGGCGCTGTTCATGCCGGTCAACTCGTTCATACACGCCTCCTATTTCACGCTGCGCTCGGGCGGGAAAACGGTGGTCACGTTCTTTTTTGACTGCATGTACGTATGGCTCTGTTCCATACCGGCGGTCTTTTTGCTCAGCCATTTCACGGCTATGTCCATCGTGCCCATTTATTTCACCTGCAAAAGCCTGGATCTCATCAAATGCGGCATCGGCGCGGTGCTGCTGAAGCGGCGGGTGTGGGTGCAGAATATCGTAAACGGATAGAGCCGCAGAAGCCGGGAGAGGACGAAAGCTCCGGGAATGGACGGCGTATATAAAAACACGGGAGGGCGCAGAAAATGATCGCGAATTACCATACCCATACCTATCGGTGTCATCATGCGGGCGGCACAGAGCGGGAATACGTGGAGCGGGCCATCGAGGGCGGACTGAAGATCCTCGGCTTTTCTGACCATACGCCCTATCCGTATCCGGACGGGTTCATCTCCGGCATGCGGATGAGCCTGGCGGAGATGGACGGATATGTGAAGACGGTGCTGGATCTGCGGGACGAATACCGGGAGGATATCGAGATCCATCTGGGGCTGGAGGTGGAGTATTATCCGCGCCATTTTGAAAACCTGCTGCGGTTTGTGGGGGAGTATCCGGTAGAATATTTCCTGCTGGCCCAGCACTGCATTGAGGACGAAATGGACGGCGTTTACAGCGGAGCGGCCACAGAGGATCCGCGGATTTTGGAGCGGTATTGTGAAAAGGTGATCGAAGCGCTGCAGACCGGACGTTTCACTTATGCGGCCCATCCGGATATGCTTCGGTTCGAGGGAAATCCGGCCCTCTACGATGCGCCAAACCGCCGGCTGTGCCGGTGCGCAAAGAAGCTGGGAATTCCGTTGGAAATCAACCTTCTGGGGCTGCAGGGGAATCGCCATTATCCCCGGGAGCAGTTCTGGAGGATCGCGGGAGAAGAAGGCTGTACCGCCGTTTTCGGCGCGGATGCCCATTGTGCGGCGGACGTCTGCCAGCCGGATACCTTGGCGCGGGCGGAAGAGATGGCACGTCGCTGCGGTCTGCGCGTGGCGGACACGGTGGAGTTAAAAAATCCGTTTTTATGATCGTTGGCTTTCCGGCGGGATATCCGGTCTGGAAGAGAATTGTCTCTGAATTATAACCTTTTTTGACAGGGTTTCGCCCATTTTTCCGCCTTTTGTTGACTTTATGGGGCGAAAAGAATATAATGTTGCCGGAATCGGGCGGTGCGGGATGCTCTGCGGCGTCCGCCAGAGAGGGAGGCGCGGAGCGCGTTTTTGTGCCGGCGCGTCCGGAAATTGCCGGCAGTCGGCACGGGATGCGGCGGCAGGATTTGGGAGAAGAGGTATAAACAGATGAAAAAGCTGGAAGAATATGTAAGAAGCATACCGGATTTCCCGCAGAAGGGGATCATCTTCCGCGATGTGACCAGCGTGCTGGAGGACGCGGAAGGACTGCACCTGGCCATCGATACGATGCAGGATCTGGTGAAGGATCTGGAGTTTGACGTGGTTGCGGGCGCGGAGTCAAGAGGATTTATTTTTGGAGCTCCAATCGCGTATAATTGTAAAAAGCCTTTTGTCCTGATCCGGAAAAAGGGGAAGCTTCCCCGCGAAACGATCGCGCAGGAATACGCGCTGGAGTATGGCACGGCCACCATTGAAATGCACAGGGATTCTGTGAAGCCGGGCCAGAAGGTGCTGATCGTGGACGATCTGATCGCCACAGGCGGTACCACGGAGGCCATGATCCGGCTGATTGAGGCACAGGGCGGAGAAGTGGCCGGTGTTCTGGTGCTGATCGAGCTGGAAGGGCTGAAAGGGAGAGTGAAGATCGCCGGCTATCGGCTGGATGCCGCGATCAGTTATCCCGGGAAATAGAGGAATGGGTGCCGGCGGCAGGACAGACATATCCGCTTCTGCAGTGTCCGGCTGTCTGAAGGAATGTGTATGGGAATGACAGAAGAAAAGACCACACAATCGAATGCGGCGAGTCTGGTGCTGGACGACGGACGGATCGAGGACATTCAGGAATTCACGAGTCCCGAGAAGCTGTACCAGGACTTGATCGAACGTGTGCGCAAATACCACCCTTCGGGCGATATTTCCATGATCGAAAAGGCTTATCACATCGCGTATGAGGCGCACAAAACACAGGTGCGCAAATCCGGGGAGCCTTACATCATCCATCCTCTTTGCGTGGCCATCATTCTGGCCGATCTGGAAATGGATAAGGAGACGCTGGTAGCCGGACTGCTGCATGACGTGGTGGAAGATACCATCATGACGGACAAGGAGATCACGGAGGAGTTCGGCGCGGACGTGGCGCTTTTGGTGGACGGGGTGACCAAGCTGGAGCATCTGCATCTGGCGGACAATTCGGGCAACCGGGCGGAGGTCCAGCTGGAAATGCAGGCGGAGAACCTGCGAAAGATGTTCATGGCCATGGCCAAGGATATTCGGGTCATTCTGATCAAACTGGCCGACCGGCTGCACAACATGCGCACCTTAAAGCACATGCCGCATGACAGACAGATCCGCATCGCCAGGGAGACCATGGATATTTACGCGCCGATTGCGGAGCGTCTGGGTATTTCCAAGATCAAGGTGGAGCTGGACGATCTTTCCCTGAAATATCTGGAGCCGGACGTCTATTACGATCTGGTGGAAAAGATCGCCATGCGCAAGAGCGAGCGCGAAAAATATATTCAGGGCATCGTCACCGAGGTGGCGGAGCATATCCGCAAGGCGGGCATTGAGGCTCATCTGGACGGGCGGGTGAAACACTTTTTCAGCATCTACAAAAAGATGAAGAACCAGAACAAGACCATCGATCAAATTTACGATCTGTTCGCGGTCCGCATCATTGTGGATTCGGTCAAGGACTGTTATGCGGCGTTGGGCGTGATCCATGAAATGTATAAGCCCATCCCGGGGCGTTTCAAGGACTACATCGCCATGCCCAAGCCCAACATGTATCAGTCGCTGCATACCACGTTGATCGGCAGCACGGGCCAGCCTTTTGAAATTCAGATCCGTACTTACGAAATGCACCGTGTGGCGGAATACGGAATCGCCGCCCACTGGAAATATAAAGAACTTTCGGACGGCAAAAAAGTCGAAGAGCAGGAGGCGGAAAAGCTGACCTGGCTGCGCCAGATCCTGGAGTGGCAGCGGGAAATGTCCGACAATAAGGAGTTCATGAACACGCTGAAGAGCGACCTGGACCTTTTTTCGGACAGCGTATACTGCTTTACGCCTACCGGAGAGGTCAAGACGCTGCCGGCGGGCTCCACCACCATCGACTTCGCCTACAGCGTGCACACCGCGGTGGGCAACCGGATGATCGGCGCCAGGGTCAACGGCAAGCTGGTGACCATCGATTATCAGATCCAGAACGGGGACCAGGTGGAGATCCTGACCTCGCAGAATTCCAAAGGCCCCAGCCGTGACTGGCTTTCCGTGGTCAAGAGCAGCCAGGCGCGCAACAAGATCAATCAGTGGTTCAAGAACGAGCTGAAGGAAGAAAATATCACCAAAGGCAAAGAGCTTTTGTACGCCTACTGTAAGGCCCGTTCCATCAATCTGGGAGAGATCCTGCGGCCGGAATATCAGGCCATCGTTCAGAAAAAATACGGATTTATGGATTGGGATTCCCTGTTGGCGGCTGTGGGTCATGGGGCCCTGAAGGAAGGCCAGATCGCCAACCGGATGCAGGAGCTCTACGAAAAGGACCATCCGAAGGAAGTTTCCAATGA
>CANQTI010000019.1 GCA_947626725.1 uncultured Eisenbergiella sp. | reverse complement strand
AGGATGATGGAGAAAAAAGGAAAGTTCTGCACGAACCGCATCACAGCCCCTCCTTTTTCAGCCGCATGGAAATCTCATCCAAATCCAGCGTATGATACCGCCGGTACAGCCGGATGGTCAGAGAAAGCATGATCGCCGTGACGGAAACAGAAACCACGATGCCCGTCAGCACCAGACCGCTGGGCACGGGATTAATATAAGCCTCCGCTTCCTGCACCCCGTCCGTCACGATCGGAGCGACCCGTCCGGCAATATAGCCCTTCACGGCCAGATACAAATAGACGGCAGTGTCCATGATATTCAGCCCGATGATCTTTTTGATGAGGTTCTTCTGCAGAAGCAGGTTGGAGAACCCGATTCCGAACAGGATCACGGCCACACAGCCCCCCGCGTTGTGAAACAGATTCGGCCCGAACATTCAAAAGCCTCCCTTCCGGAACAGCGCATAAAAGGCGTACATGGTACAGGCCACCACCAGTCCCACGCAGATATTCAGAGGCAGGATCAGACCGCTGGAAAGGATCGCACCCGGCGTTCCCAGCGGGATGCCGCTCTCCAGATGATTCGCGCCCGTGAAAAAAGAATAGCTTTTCGCAAGACAATAAAAGGTGAGCGCGGCAAAGCAAACCCATTTATAAGTTTTTTCCGTGAAAAACCGCTCCGTCTTCTCAAAGCCGAAAGCATTCAAATACAGGATCAGGCCCGCGCCGATAATGGCACCGCCCGAAAAGCCGCCGCCCGGCGACAAATGACCGTTTAAGATCACATAGACGCCGAAGATCACGATCACCGGTACCAGAAAGCCGGCCACTCGCTGCAGAATTACATCGTTCTTGGGCTCATAGAGGCGGTCGTTGGCCTGAGCCTGGGCGACGGTCAGCTCATCCTCCGGCTTTTTGTATACAGGGATTCCCTTCCGCACCCGTGCCTTTTTTTCCGGATCCAGACGCATCAGGATCAGCACTGTAACGGTGGCGATGAACAGCACATTGGACTCCCCGAAGGTGTCAAAGGCGCGGTAATCCAGGATCATGCCCGTGACGATATTCACGGCTCCCGTTTCCTGCAGGCCGCTCTCGATATAACGGACCGGGACCTCGTTGTTGGCGGGATTGGAAGCCTCGCCGCTGGGCGGCAGCCAGGAAACGTTCACCAACAGAATGAAGATCAGCGCCAGACAGAAAAAAAGCGCCGCAACCCGGTATATCCGGTCAAAAAACCAGAACTTTCCGTCTTCTTTCCCCTCATAGATGCGCTCCCGCAGCGTCTGATGATCCGCCAAAAGCTCTCCGGGGTCCTCCTCTTTGAAGGCTTCCTCCCGCTGCGGGCGTATTTCCACTTTTCCCAGCATTGTATCCGTTTCTCCGTAAAACCAGCGGAAAAACGCGTTATTTTTTCTCTTCATTCTGATCCTCATTCCGGAGCGTTTACGCGACGGAGGCGATGAGAAATCCGCGAATGCGGTTTTTCATCTGCCATCCAGGCTGTTTGTGGCGCTTCGGCACAAACAGCCGCACGAAAAATGAGTTATCGAGCTCATTTTTCGTGCTGATCTCCCACCATGGCCTGTATTTTTTTCAGGGTCACAAAAAACAGCACGCTGGTGACGCCTGCGCCCACGGCCGCCTCCGTGATGGCCAGGTCGGGCGATTCCAGCACCATCCATACGATCGACATGACCAGGCTGTACGACATGAAGATCAGGATGGAATTCAGCAGCTTTTTGGAAAAGGTGACGGAAACGGCGCACACGATCAGAAAGCCCAGCAATATATAGGTAAAAAGACTCATGACTCCTCCTTTTCTTCCGCTTCGGACCGTCCGGCCTCCTCCTCCATCCGGCAGTGCTCTGCCAGCTCCTCATCCGTGCTCACCTCCAGCCTGGCGATCAGGTGCGAGGACACGGGAGAGGCGAACCACAGAAACAGAATGACTAAAAACATTTTCAGGCTGGTGAAGTTGATTCCGGAAAAAAAGATCAGGCCGATCAGTGAAAGACCGATGCCCAGCGTATCCCCCAGCGCGGCCGCGTGCATTCGGTTAAGCACGAAATCAAAGCGGAAGGTACCGAACACCTCCAGGGCAAAAACAGAAAGACCGGCAGCCAGAAACAGCGTTCCCGCGATCAGACGAACCCATTCAAAGAACATCCTTCTCCTCCTCCTTCTTCCGTTTTTCCTGATAGACGCCCATATATACCTTAGTCAGCACCACTACGGAGAGAAAACTGATCATCGCGTAAATGATGCAAATATCCACCAGATACCCTTCCTCCAGCAAAAGCGCCAGGATCGCGATGATCACCATGACCAGGGTTCCCATCATGTTCACCGCTACGATCCGGTCCGCCACCCGAGGCCCCCGCACAGCCCGGATGAAGCAGCAGACGAGAAACACACCCAAAAACAGCAGCGCTCCCACAAAAATTGTATAAACAGCTTGTCCCAGCACGGCCTCCGTCATTTTGCTTCTCCTTTCCGCGCTTCTTTATCCCGAAAGCCCTCGTCCTCTATTTTCAGCAGCGCCCTTTCAAAAGAGCTGTCCGCCAGTCCTTCGGAAAGGGAAGCGTCCAGACAGTGCACCGTCAGCTCGTCCCCCTCCAATGCCACCGTGATGGTGCCCGGTGTCAGTGTAATGGAATTGGCTAACAGTACCCGGGCGGTGACGGTCTTTAACTTCGTACGGAATCGCACCAGCACAGGATCCGGTTCCTTTTTATAGGAAAGCGTGATCCGCAGCGCGGCCGCATTCGCCTTCAGGATCTCCCAGAGCAAAAGTCCCACATAGGCCAAAATCCTCCCGCCGCGCCGCAGGATCCACAAATCGCGCTTTGGACCCCACCCCATATATTTACAGGAAAACCAGTAGACCGCTCCGGAGATCACAACGCCAAAAGCGGCGATTTCCAGCGTAAACTGCCCGTTAAAAATGATCCAGATTAGAAAATACAGAAAAAACATAGGAAACCTCGTCCGTTCCAAAATACAGACCGCTGACCGCCCATCCACAGACCGCCGCCGCACGCTTCACGCCGAATCCTTCCGCACGCTCCATACCGAACGCCGCTGCGCTTCCTCGCTGTCAACGTCATTTTTCACGAAAAATAATATATTTACAAATAGGATTGCCCAGTGCGGAAAATTTCTCCTCATATTCGGTCATGATATTACCCTCGTTCAGCCGCGCGTCCCGGTGCAGATCATAGGTCAGCTCCCGCACCCGCCAGGCCGTCCCAGCCAACTCTTCCACGGCGAAATCGAACAAGGCCCGATTATCGGTCTTGAATTCCAGCTCCCCATCCGCCTTCAGGATCCGGTCATAACGGTCCAAAAACGCAGAAGACGGCAGACGGCGCTTCGCGTGCCGCTCCTTGGGCCAGGGATCCGAGAAATTCAGATAAATCCTGTCCAGCTCTCCTTCTCCAAACACATTTTCCAGCTCCTGCGCATCCATCCGCACGAAACAGAGATTTGGCAGCGGCTCCTCTTCCATCTTCTGCACCGCCCGCAGCAGTACGCTGGAGTACTTTTCGATCCCAATAAAATTGATCTGCGGATTTCGCCGCGCCAGCTCCATCAGAAACTGCCCCTTTCCCATACCGATCTCCACCCGAACCGGATAATCATTCCCGAAGCGTTCCCGCCATCTGCCCGCCCATTTTTCCGGTTCATGCTCCACAAAACCGCTGGCTCCGATCACTTCCCGCGATCCGGGAATATTTTTCAGCCTCATACCCTTTATTTCCTCCCGCGGCCGTGCCCTTTTCGGCCATTGTCTGCACATTTTCGGCCGGGGCGCTCATATCAGGCTTGTATTATACTACACGCATTTCAAAAAGGAAAGCTTAAGAAATTATAAAATTTCCTGACTCCTACTTATTTTTTCCGGCATTATAGTGTAAGATAAACATGGATTTTACCGAGGTGGGATAAAAATGAAAGATTTTCGAAAAAAGAAAGAATGCGCTTTCTTTGCACGGCATTCTTTCCTTATTAAGATATGTGTAATTCTGCTCCTGAACATCGGCCTTGCCGCGGCCGCCCCTCTCCCCGCGCACACGGCGAGGGCAGCGGAAACCAAAGGCGCCCAAAACACAGAGGCCGGAGCCGACAAAACAGCGGACGCACCTCTTCTTGAGGCTTTCATGCCCCAGATCGCGGGCATTCACGAAACGGATCAGACCGCCGGACAGAGGACGCCGTCCATTCCCGAAACAGCAGGAAGCGAAGAACCCGGTTCCGAACTCCCCGATACAGAAAAAAACACCGCAGATGCGGAAAACGGGGCCACCCCCACAGAAGGGAATGGGAATTCCGATGGGCCCGGTACGTTCATTGAGCTCCCCGGCGACCTGGAAGCGGCCAAGGGCCTTCCTGTCCAGACCAATGAGATAGACGGCTGGCCTCAGGGTCCCGCGGTCAGTGCCCGTTCCGCCATCCTGATAGAAGCCAACACAGGCACACTTCTCTACGCAAAAAACATCCATGAGCCCCACTATCCGGCCAGCGTCACCAAGCTGCTGACAGCCGCTATCGCCCGCTACAACAGCGATCTGACCGAAAACGTGATCTATACCTCCGAGATTGTCCATAGCATCAACTGGCTGGAAGATTCCAACATCGGCATCAAGCCTAACGAAGTCATCACCATGGAGCAATCGCTCTATGGTCTTCTGGTGGGCTCAGGCAATGAATGCGGCAACGCTATCGGTGCCCATATCAGCGGCAGCACGGAGGAATTCGTGGATCTGATGAACCGCACCGCAAAGGAAATCGGCTGCGTGGATTCTCATTTCGTCACCACCAACGGCATCCATGACGATCAGCATTACACCTCCGCCTACGATTTGGCGCTGATCGCGGAATGCGTCTTCTCAGACGAACTTCTCTCCCGGATAACGCGGACGGCCAGCTATACCATCCCTCAGAGCGCCACCGTCTCCCAGCAGCTGGTGATCAACAGCAAAAACCGGCTGTTTGAAGGAAAAGAATACGCTTACGAAAATCTGGTAGGCAGCAAGACCGGCTATACCAGTCTGGCCGGACAGACGCTGGTATCCTGCGCGGAACGGGACGGCATGAAACTGATCTGTGTGGTGCTCTGCGACGGCTCCCCCATGCAGTTCACCGATACTGTGGACCTGTTCAACTACGGCTTCAGCAATTTCAAAGCGGTAAACGTTTCGGAAAACGACAGCACTTTCACGATACAGGGCAACTCCTTCTTCATGGCGGACAAAAACATTTTCGGAGAAAATGAGCCCATGCTGTCCGTTGATCCGGACGCCGTTCTGATCCTTCCCGCCGACGTTTCTATCGACGACCTGCAGACAGAGCTGCGTTATGATAACGTACAGGAAGGACAGGCAGCCGCCGTCTTTTACACCTGTCTCGGACAGCCCGTGGGCAGCGCCGCCATTCTGTTCACCGATCCGGCGATCACCTTCGATTTCGATGCGCAGCCGGCGGAAGCGGCTGCGGACAGCGCGGAAACAAAAGAAACCGCCTCCGGTCCCAAAACCGTCAGCGGTCTGATGAAACTCACCACGAGATCTCCTTTTTCGGGAGACAACGTCATCTTTTTGAATGTCAGGCGGATCGTCATCGTCGTCGCGGCCATAGCCGCGGCGCTGATCCTGCTGTTAATCCTGCGCTCCGCAATCCACAACCGCCGTCTCACCAAACGGCGCAGCGCCATCATAAAACGGCATCGGGAAAAACGGGAAGAGATCATCGATTTTGACAAATATACCAATCCGCTGGAATGAGATACCGGCATCCGGCGGCGCTGGACTGCTTCTTTCACGCGCCGGAAGCGCTGTTCCCCATCTGGAGCACCATCTGACGATGCCCGGCGCCGGAAAGTCAGGCTCCCGGCCTTTACCGGTGCCTGTGCTCCCGTCGAAGCTGACGCGCGTGCTCCTTTTTTCCCTGAATCTGCGCGGCCTCTTCTTCGGTGATAAACCGACTGGTCTTCACCGCGTAGAGCTGCTCGCCGTCCGTGTGCCGGATGCGGATTTTTCCCTTCATATAGCCGTGTTTGTCGCACAGAGAAAGGCTGTAATAGTGCCGCCCGTTGGGCGAAAACCATCGAATCTTCCGGCGCAGGTTTTTATGGCAGAGATAACAGCGTGTGGACGTTACCTCACGATCCGCGAGCAGGGCTTCCTTGTCTGGAAAAGGGCGGGAAATATACTTGGCATAAGTATCAAAAACCACATGTACTTCGCTCTTATGGTCCTTCGGCAGCAAAAATGTGTCAAAGGATACGCGCTGCAGCGCAGCCGGATCCTTAATCTGCTGAAAAACCTTCGCGGTGTACATGGCGTCTCCCAGCGCGCGGTGAAACTGATCCGATTTCTCGATATTCAAAAAATCTACCGCATATTCTAAATTTCGCCGACTCTTTCCGTCCTCATAGGTGATGCTGAACAGCTTCTGCACATCATAATAGCGCAGCGGCCCGTCGCCCAACGGCTCCATGCCGAAAAACCGCATGTTCTTCTGCAGTTCCGTCAGGTCCATGGGCCCCCAGGTCGCGAACATACAGGTCCCGCACCAATCCAGAAAATCCCGTGCCACTTCCGTAAAGGTCCGACAGGACATGAGTTGGTCCATATGAATATGAATCAGCCGCTCCGTTACCCGGTGCATCTCTTCATAAACCTGCGGACGGATCATCTCATGAAACGTTCCAACGATCTCCATGCAGCTATTCAGTTTTACGGCGCCGATCTCGATGATCTCAAACGTCAGCATTCTGCTGCGCTCGTCCGCATTGTCCGAAGCCTGGTTCCACTCGAGATCCAATACGATGTAATCCATTCTTTTGTATCCCGTTTTCCGAAATCTTTAAGACAAGTGTACACAAAAGCGGTTACGCCGTCAAGTGACAGTTCAGAGGGGCTCCGCTCCCGGCTGTTGCCGGGAAGGGCCGCATCCATGTCCTTTTCCTTTCCGGACGCGATTCCGCAGATGCGGCACAAAATGTTTGACAAGCGGACGTTCAGCCGCTATAATAAGCATGTCGGAGAGATCTCTCCGGTTATTTTGTCTGCGTAGCTCAGATGGATAGAGCGACCGCCTCCTAAGCGGTAGGTCGGGTGTTCGAGTCACCTCGCGGACGTTGAAAAGGCTGTAAATTCACGGTTTCCTGAATTTACAGCCTTTTCTTTTTGCGGAAATACAAGAATGCGTTTTTATATTTTGATGACCCCGCTAACGAAAACAGGACGAAAGCAATCGGAAGAAATCTCTTTCTATCCGGTTGCTGACCAGATACTTCTTTCTGCACAGGACGGTAAACCAAACAATGATTCCGCCCTGTCTCTCAAAAATTTGTCTTCCTTCCGGATTTTCCCTCAAAGAAATGAAATGCCATTATATTGCGCATAAAAATTCATTTATAATGGATTTTATTGTGCAATGTTCATAACAATTTGGTTCTCCTCACCGAAAACACAGCAACAGCAGCCTTGAAACTCAGCTTCCTGAACGCTTTCACTTCAATAGGCGAATTTATTGTTTTGTATAGACATAATGAAAATTATTGGTAAAAAAAGTAACTTATAATCTCACATTGTACCTTGACAGCAAGGGCATACAGTGGGATAATATGAGTCAGAGGGATAGAAGTATCTGCTTTTATATGGGAAAAATTCTTTCAAAAACCGGCATTCGCCCGATTTTCCGCCTCCGGACGCCCCGATAAAGAGGATGCGGATATTGGGCGGCCCTTTTTTGACTGGAAACGCGCAGGACGAAATTCAAATTATGTGCAAAAAGGAGGGTCCAACAATGAAGAAGCTGCGCAAATTACTGGCTGCAGCATTGGCGCTGAACATGATGTTCGGCATGATTTGCGTAAACGCTGCGGAACCGGCGAACGAACCCGGAACGGAATCGAAGGCTTATGAGTCTTCGGAAAACTCCAGCGGCGGCAGCCGCGAGGTCTTCTGCGGCAAAGAAGAACATATCCACACAGATGTGTGCTATGCCATCATCGAAGAGACCGCAGGTTCCGAAGATATCGAAGCGGACACTGACCAGGAAGAGGAAAGCGATACCGGCGCGGATCTTGACATCTATCAGAACGACGCGCAGATTGCGGCCGGCATTCACCGCCATGACGAAGGCTGTTATACGTATACCTGCGGAAAGGAAGAAACCGACGGGCATACACATACAGATGAATGCCGTGAAACAGTGCTTCACTGCGGGCTGGAGGAAGGGGAAGGCCATGCCCACGGCGACGACTGCTTCGAAATCACAACCGTCGAAAACAGGGAGCTGACCTGCGGGCTGGAGGAGAGAGAAGACCATGCCCACAGCGACGACTGCTATTCGATCACGGTCACAGAAAACAAAGAGCTGATCTGTGGGCTGGAAGAGAGCGAGGGACACAGCCACACGGAAGAATGTTATGAAGAGGAACTGATCTGCGGACAGGAAGAAACGGAAGCACATTATCATGGTGAAGACTGCAGCCAGGAACTGACCTGCGGCAAGGATGAGGCCGAGGCTGATCCCGTGGATTCCCTTGAAACGGACGATGAAGAAGCGGAAGAAAAGGAGCCGGAAAAGGAACTGATCTGCGGCAAAGAAGAACACACGCACTCCGAAGCGTGCTATATTTCGCAGACCGTTACCACCGTCTATTCCGATAAGCCTTATCTTGATGTCATGGAACTCGCCGTGGAACCCGGTGATGTGTGGGCGAATTTCGGCACGTCTCGTCTGGAGATGTTTGATCTGCCTGAGGGCGGCGAATGGGCCTCCAGCGATGAGAACATCATACAGATCGCCCCCACAAGCGGCGTCATGATCTTTGTCGCCAAGGGAGAATGCCAGATCACCTATACCTATACCGATGAGGACGGCATCGTTCAGATCGCCCTCTGGAACGTCACGGTTGGGGCTGAGACTGCGCCGTTGGCTGATAAGGATTATGGTTATGGTGGAACATTATACTCTACGGTATGGCCTCTCTATCCCGGAAGCGGCGGCAAAAAAAATTCATCCGATCGGTGGATGCTGGAAAATGGGACCAAGCTGACATTCGGGTCGGACTGGCACAGAGATCAGTTCATCATCCTGCATGCCCTAGGGAACCCCAGCACCACTGCACAACCCATTGTTTACTGTGTTGAACCGGGGATTGGCCTGGGCAAGGGCTATAATGATCATTCGGAGTCCGATGCTCATCAGTGGGATATCCTCGCAAATAACGCGAATGCGGCGATCGACGGAGACACAATGCGGCTGCTCATCGGTCTGGTTCTCAATTCCGATGAAAGCTATACCAGCAATGTGACGATTGATTTCGTAACTGAATGCAGCGATAACTTCGCCAAAGCCATCGCAACACAGGTCCTGATCTGGGAAATTGCGGTGGGCGAGCGCTCGAATACATTCGAGCACATTCCTCCTGGGCAGGGGCTGAACACAATCCTGGATCATATTTGGAAAATTGATTTGAGTTCTGTGCAGCCGGATGATTGCAAAGCGTTTTTCGGTTCGGATGGCTTGATCAAAAAGTACTATAATGAAATCGAAGCGGATGTAAAACAAGCAATAAACCTCAACGCAGAACTGAGTTCAAGTTCAAAGGACAATGCAGCCGAGCAAGAGTTGAAATGGAATCCGAATAATAGTCGTTACGAATACGATTTGTCGAGCGATCTGACAGATTATACCGTTCAATGTGATAATCAAGATATCCAGTTTGACGGCGTCATAAACGGCAAATGCGGCCAAAAAGTTACCATCTGGTCCGATAAGCCGATTCCGAACAGCGTACTTATCACCTTTCAAAAGGATATCCAGCGCAAACGCTTTATAACCTGGAATGATGATCAATTTGGCCCGGATCAAGGCAACGTACAAGGTGTTGTTCAAACCGAAACCACTACAATTGACGATACCCTCACCGGCAAGATCAAGGTCCGCACAGAAAATCTTACCAACGCTTCCGTTCATTTCAACGTTCAAAAAACGGTCGAATCAGAGGAGGGAATCGCTCCCGAGAAAACATTTACCTTTGTGCTGTCCCCGGTTACTTCGGACGCTCCCATGCCAAACTCAGCGGAAATCACCTGGAATTATCCCGGCGGCAGTAATGAAAACGGAACACTCATTACAACGTCTGAGGAATTAAGCTTTGGTGAGATCACCTTCAACCCTGAACGTGATCTCGGAAAAACTTATGAGTACACGATCACAGAGAAGCCGAACGATCCAGAGAATGACGGCTGGACTTTCGATAATAGTAGCTGGACGGTATCTGTCTCGATCAATGCGCAGAACGGCAATCTCATTCCTAGTGTCACATATCAGAATAACCATGAGAATAGCAATGACACTCCGGAATCCTGCGCGAATTTTACCAACACCTATCAGCCTGCTGCCGCGTACTATCAGCCTGCGGTGACAAAAACCGTCGACGGCGGCGGCATCGCCCCGCGCGAAACGTTTACCTTCACCCTGGCAGCTATAGACAAAGCTCCGATGCCGGAAAACCCGGAAAGCAATGTGATCACACTCACCTATAAGGGAGAATCCAAATACGAGGTATTGAAAAAATTCGGTGAAATCAAATATGAGCACAGCGGCACCTACTGGTATACGATTTCCGAATCCGGTAAGAACGCATCCGAGGAAAACGGATGGGAATACGATACTAATGCGTCCCGGCGGCTGAAAGTTGTTGTCGCGCCGGATCGCGAAAACAAAGACAAATTGAAGGCGGTCGCCATTTATTACGCGGACGAAACAGACAGCAATGAGACGGATAACACATCTGCTCAGTTCACGAACTGCTTCGCATACAAACCAGCGACATGGACGCCTGTGGTATTAAAGACCGTACGGAAACCTTACGGTACTCCTGCCGAGACCCCTGAGTTTACCTTTATACTCCAGGAAACAGGACAATATAATGAACAGGGCAAAGCGGTTCCCAAAACCGATTGGCTTCTGAAAGACTCCTTGACTGCCTCCGTCTATGAAGGGTTCACAGAATTTAAAGAGATCGATTTCTTTACACCCGGTGTATACGAGTTCACCATTACGGAAAAAACCAGAACCGAGGACGGATATCCGGACCACTTCACGGCGGATAAAGCATTTTATACGATTACCGTCAAGGTAACATCGGAAACGACCACAGACGCAGAAGGTGAAAAGATAACAGGCGTTTTGAAAACAGAAGTGACGGCTTTAAGAGCGACAGATACAGAACCTGATACGCCCTATAATTGGAAACAATACGTATTTGTTAACACTTATAAGCCGGACCCGGTTTCCTTCGTTCCCATGGTACATAAAACCATTGCGGGTCAAACGCCTCCCAGTAAAAAGCCGTTCACCTTCACGTTGGAAGAAGACGGTCAGAATCCTGAAAACGGCGCTGTTTTGCCGACTGATACAACCGTCGAAGTCCTCGGCGCAGCATGGGGTAAATTCGATGCGATAACCTTCAATAAAGCCGGGACCTATCGTTTCTTCATAAAGGAAGACAGCACTTATAAAGCGGCGGACGGTACGAAAAAGGCACATCCCGGTTACACCTATGACGGATCGATCTGGACATTGACCGTTGAAGTCGAGGATGAAGCCGGTAAGCTGACGGTAAATAACAATCACACTTATTATTCAAAGGCTGACGGCGATACAGGGATCACAAATACTTCCGGCGCGGAATTCACCAACCGTTACAGCACGGATAAAATCGGCTACAGCGCCCAGGTTTCCAAGACAATCACAGGTGCTGTGCCGCCAGATAACAAGACGTTTACCTTTGAAATGGATCTGGTGAGCCAGACAGGAAGCTGCTCTTGGTCCGGCAAGCCTCTTGTCACTGCGGTTAGCGGAAGCGGATACGGTGTGTTTGACGAAATCGAATTCACGAAGGCCGGCACGTATATCTTCCGGATTTACGAGGTGCAGGGAAATGAACCCGGATATAAGTATGACACCGGTGAATGGAAACTGACTGTCCTCGTGGAAGATACGGAGAGCGTCCTTCAAATCACCAGCGCGCTGTATACAAAAAGCGTAATGACGGACAGCTTCCCGAGATATGAATTCCGTAAAGACCTGGCGGCATTCACCAATGATTACCGCCCTGAAAGAACCAATTATGCACCCGTCGTGGAAAAGACCGTCAGTACACCCAACTATCGAAGGGAAACGTTCACTTTCTCGCTGGATTTCGCAGACGGCGATGAAACGGCGGTAGAAATGCCCGATAGCAGCACAGTGGACATCAGCGGCGAAGGAAGGGCATATTTCGGAAACATTTATTTCAACAAAGCCGGCACTTATAAATTCAGGATTACAGAAGTAAACGGCAGCAGTTCGGACTACCAATATGACCGTACAGAGTGGACGCTTGAAGTGAAAGTAGCGGATGAAAACGGCAGCCTGAAGGTGGAAAGCGCTGATTATTATGTAACTTCCGCTGATGCCAGCAGCGATGCAGCCCGTTTCCGCAATGTTTTCATCACCACCGGAGACGATGATGATGATACAGATGACGATACGGATACTGACACGGACACGGATACCGACACTGATACGGATACTGACACCGATACGGATACCGACACCGATACCGACACTGACACCGATACGGATACCGACACCGACACCGATACGGATACTGACACCGATACGGATACCGACACCGATACGGATACTGACACCGATACAGATGCCGGCACCAATGCCGATATGAATACCAATACTGGCATCACAACGATCGGCGGCGGATTTGAATTCCCTGGCGGTGTCCTCGGCGCAAGGATCGCTCCCGCTCCTTCTGCTCCTTCTGCCCCCGATGCCGGCGTGTTGGGTGAAAGACGCGGCGTGCTGGGCGTACGGACTTCCGATACTTCTGGCACAGCGGCCTGGCTGCTTACAGCACTGATGTCCCTGATCGCACTGATCGGGCTCGGATTCCGGAAAATGCGCGAAAAGTCCTGACGGTTATAACAAAGGGCAATCAAGCTTCCCTTTGACAGGGAGCGGCGCCAGGCATTGTCACTGACAGTGCCTGGCGTTTTACTTTCCTCTAAGTCATGCATATTCAAAATCCGCCCACATTCACACGGAGGAAACCACCGTTTCCCGGCGCGGGCATTCATCGGTGGAGATCCCCCCATCGATGGGGCTGTTATGGTACAGTGCCCCATCTGTGATATATGCTTCATATTGGAATTATCAGGAGTATATGCGTATGAAAAATAGACAGCACTCTCCCGGTGCTCGCCGCATCACTCTTTTCGCCTGCGCCGCCGTGCTGGCGGCCGCCGTCCTGCTCGGCATACATATTTTCCGGGAAAACAGGCCCGGGCTTCTTTCCTATCGGGAGAAGATCGGTCTGCTCCGCGAGAGCGCCCTTTCAGAGGCGACGCGCGGCGTGCTGGGTGCCGATCCGGCCGGAGAAAAGGCCGGGAACGCCGTTTTCATCTCGATCTGCGACACCGCGCAGCGGGCCAGCGTGTTCACCGGCGTGGGCGCCGATGTGGACACCGCATGGGACGCGGCGGACGGCCGCGTGCAGGATTTTCTGAAAAAAAACGACTACGATCCGCAGTGGGTGAAGGCGGACGTGGTCTGTTCCTCCGAAAAGATGACGGAGGCGCAGCTTCTGGAAGCGGTCCGAGGCACCTACAACGAATTTTTCCGATACGGTATCGCTTTCGACCCGATGTATGAGACGGCTCTGCTGGAGGCTGAACTCAACGGCGCGAAGGTCTTCAATTACGAGGATTCCGTCTCCGCCCTGGATTATCAGTATCTAAACCTCTATCTGAGCAAGGCGGGCCGCCCCGAGCTGACCTCCAGACCGGCAAAATATACGGTCTTCCGATGTCTGGGCTGGTTCTGCGACGAGACAGATCAGATTTATCCGCTCTGCAATGAGGGCCTGGAATATGGCCGCCGCTCTGTAGAGCTGATCGATGACGCCTATGCGAAGCAGCTGCTTCTGGACGCGGGCAGCTTTCTCGTGGATCAGGTCAACCCAAACGGCTCTTTTCTCTACGGGATCTACCCCCGTTTTGACAACGAAATCGAAAACTACAATATCCTCCGCCACGCCAGCACGATCTGGTCGCTGATCTGCCTCTGGCGCGTCACCGGGGACGATTCGCTGCAGGCCGTGGCCGACAGCGCCATCGACTATATGCGAAATTACATTCGCTATGAGGATGCAGATACCGCCTATCTTTATGAGGAAAAGGCGGACGAGATCAAGCTGGGCGGGAACGGCGTGGCCGTGATCGCCATGACGGAATATATGGACGCTTTCGGAAGCAGCAAATACAAAGACGTCTGCCGGGCCCTGGGCAACGGGATCCTTCGGATGTTCGATGCGGAAAGCGGCGAATTTTATCATGTGCTGAACGGAGATTTTTCCCGAAAGGAAGAATATCGGACCGTCTACTACGACGGGGAAGCGACCTTCGCGCTCTGCCGCCTCTACGCCCTGACCGGGGAGGAGATCTGGCTGGACGCCGCAAAAGCCGCCGTGGATCACTTTATCGAAGCGGACTACACCCAATACCGCGACCACTGGATCGCCTACAGCATGAACGAGATCACCCGGTACGTGGACGACCCGAACTATTACGATTTCGCGCTTCGCAACGCTCAGGAGAATCTGGACGAGATCTATAACCGGGAGACCACCTATCACACCTATCTCGAGCTGCTGATGTCCACCTTCGAGCTCTACGACCGCATGACAGAAAACGGGATCCGGACGGACTACATGGAAAACACCTTTTCCGTGGAGGATCTGCTGCGGACCATTTACGCCCGGGCGGACCGGATGCTGAACGGCTTCTTTTTCCCGGAGTACGCGATGTACATGAGAAATCCCTCGCGCATCCTCAACACCTTCATGGTCCGCCACGACGGCTACCGGGTGCGGATCGACGACGTGCAGCACAATATCGGGGGATTTTACAAATATTATGTGAATTACGACAAGCTCGTGAAATATGGGATGCTGCAGAACATCAGGAAATAACGGTGACCGTTTTCAGCGGCCGGAAAGCCCTCTGAAAACTTCAGAAAGATCGGCAAATTTCATTGACATATTTTTTACGATAACATATAATAATAATATAGATATAAGCTTTATCTACGCGGAAGCAGATCAAATCTATTGGGCTGGTCGAAAGACCCGGGTCCAACCAATCGGCGGGGAGACTCCCCGCCATTTTTCATAAGGAGGGTAATGAAACAACTGAATATTTTTGTGGACGAGTCCGGTGATTTCGGAGACTACAGCGCGCATTCGCCCTATTACATCGTTGTGATGGTATTGCACGATCAGTCGACGGATCTTTCCAAAGAAACCGAAAAGCTGAACACGGAGCTGAGGAATTCCGGATACAAAGACCACGTTATCCACACAGAACCCCTGATCCGGCGGGAAGAAGATTATCACGATCTTTTACCGGATGAACGCAGAAACATCTTTTCAAAATTATATCAATTCACGATCAAGTGCGATATTCAGTACAAATCCTTCATTTTTCACAAAAAAGAACTGAAAAACACAGCTAAGCTGGAAGGGCGTATGGCCCGGGAAATATCCCTTTTTATCAGACAGAATCTCTCCTATTTTCAGGGCTTTGACCGGATCATCCTATATTACGACAACGGCCAGCATGAATTGACCCGGATCCTGAACACGATCTTCTCAGCAGAATTATTTCACTACCGTGTAAAGAAAGCGTTTCCCCGCGATCACAGGCTGTTTCAGGCCGCCGATCTGATCTGTACTCTGGAACTGCTTCAGCTGAAATCGGAATCCGGCCAATTTTCCCGCTCCGAAGAACTGATTTTCCACTCCGTCAGGGAATTGAAAAAAGATTTTCTAAAGGGATTACATAAAAAGATGTTTAAAGGCTATCCGTTTGCACCATAATTTGCCGCTTCATCAGAGCTGCGCACAGACCAGATCGTAGACCGCCCGCTTCATCTCCGCTTCCCGGCGGCACTCCGCCATCAGGGAAACCACCGCGTCACGGCCCGGCA
>CANQTI010000018.1 GCA_947626725.1 uncultured Eisenbergiella sp. | reverse complement strand
GCCGCCGGATCATAGAAAAGGAGGTTTGCGAAATGGAAAAGTTCACGAAGGAAATGACCATCGGAGAAGCGCTGCAGGTGGATATCAATGCCGCTCCCGTCCTGATGGAGATCGGCATGCACTGCCTCGGCTGCCCTTCCGCACAGGGTGAGTCCCTGGAGGAGGCCGCGATGGTGCACGGCATTCCCGTAGAGGAGCTGATGGAGAAGCTCAATGCGCTTTGATGCGCCGTGAGCCTGGGACATCCGGTTTTGGGATAATACTTTTTTTTCTGGCGTAATAGTTTTATTACGCCAGATTTTTTTTGCCGATTTTTTATTATTTTTCGCCGAAGTCTACTATATTCATCGCCTCGATCCCCCTGTTACAATAAAATTGATATTTTGAGACAGGATCCGCCGGGTCAGGCCGAAGTGCCTGGCGAATCCGGAATAAAAGGGGGGCCGTATATGCAGGAATGTGAAAAAATCCTGGGACAGATCATGCGGGAAAAGGAAGGCGCGCAGAATCAGCTCCTGGATATGGATATCTGGGACTGGTCCCAGGGCGTGGCGCTTTATGGGATCTGGAAATATTATGAACAGACCGGAGAACAGCGGCTTCTGGACTGGCTGGAGCGCTGGTTTGAAAAGCAGAAGGGCATTGGCCATCGGGAGACGATCAACACTATGGCCCCTTATCTGACGCTGCTCCTTCTGTATGAGGCCACCGGTCGGGCGGACTACCTGGAGGACTGCCGGAAGGCGGCAAAATGGCTTCTGGAGGAGCTCCCCAGGACGGAACTGGGCGGGTTTACCCATCTGACCATGGACAGCGAAAACCGGCAGCAGCTCTGGGCGGATACGGTTTTCATGGCTGTGCTGTTCCTGGCACGGCTGGGCTTTATCTGCGGGGAGGAGCGCTGCAGGCAGGAGGCGCAGCGCCAGTTCCTTCTGCATATCGCCTATCTTTCCGATCGGTCCAGCGGCCTGTGGTATCACGGTTGGTCTTTTGAGCGGATGGACAACTTCGCGAAGGCCCGCTGGGCCCGGGGAAACTACTGGTTCACCATCGCTGCCGCGGAGGCGTTGGATTTTCTGCCGGAAGGCTGGGTGCGGGAATGGATCGAGGGCGCTTGGAAGCAGCAGGCCCGGTCGCTTCTTCGGCTGCAGGACGGACTGTGGCATACGCTGCTGGATCATCCGGACTCTTATCTGGAGGTATCCGGAAGCTGCGGCATCCTTTACGGGCTGATGAAGGGCGTCCGGAAGGGATATCTGCCGGCGGCATGCGCGCCGGCGCTGGAGGAGGGCGCAAAGCTGGCCTTTTCCCATATCGGGGAGGACGGCGTTGTGACGGGGGTATCCTACGGGACGGTGGTGGCAAAGGATCTGGAATATTACAAAAAAGTGCGCCTGATTCCTACGGGATACGGGCAGAATCTGATGCTGCTGCTTCTGGTGGAGGCGAAGAACTGGGAGAGAGAAGGACTGTGGAAATGAGCGGAGAAAATGGGCTGTGTTTTACGGAATGCCTGTGTATGGGAAAAAAGGATCCCATCGGGATCGACACCGTCCCCCTGCTGTCCTGGAAATGCCGGTCCGGCCGAAACGGGGACGGGCAGAGAGCCTGGCGTGTTCGGATCCTGCGTATTTTGCCGGAGGGCGGAAAAGAGGAAGTCTGGGATACCGGGATGGTGGAAGGCGGACAGAATCTGTTCCGGGAGGAGCGGCTATCGCTGCGTCCCAGGACCGGCTACGTCTGGACGGTCAGCGTCCTTTCGGAAAGCGGTCAGACGCTGACCAGCGGGGAACAGTATTTTGAGACAGGCAAACGGGAGGAGGCCTGGAAGGGGAAATGGATCTGTACAACACTTTACCGAAGGGCTGCCGATGCAAAAGGGGCTTGCTGGTACAGAATCGGGGTCACGCCCCGGGCGAAGGTGGTCAGGGCCAGACTGTACGTCTGCGGCGTGGGGCTGTATGAAGCGTATATAGAAGGGGAAAAGATTTCTGCGGGAAGGCTCACTCCCGCCTATACCAAATATGACAGCCGGCTGTATTACGATGTGTTGGATGTGACCGCGCAGGCGAAGCGGGAGCGGTTCGGTCTGGGCATTCTGGTGGGGAACGGCCGTTACAATTATATCGAGAAGGATGAGTGGGGGCTGGATATTGCGCCCTGGCGGGACGTTCCGCGTCTCATCGCGGAACTGGTGCTGACCTACGCGGACGGCTCGGAGGAGGTCATCGCCACGGACAAAAGCTGGAGATCCATCGCCTCGCCCATCGTATATGAATGCCTGCGCACCGGGGAGCATTATGAGGAGCGGCTGGAATGTCCGGATTTCTCTGCCTGGGGGGAGGCCGGGGAAGGCTGGACGGGCGTACGGGCCGTGCGGGGACCGGGGGGAGCCCTGCAGGCGTCGCCTATCGGTCCGGTGATTGCGGCGAAGGAATGGGAGCCGGCGGCTCTGTATCAGACGCCGTCCGGGGACTGGATCGCGGATTTCGGCCAGAACTTCGCCGGCGTGATGCGTCTGCGGTTTTGGGCAAAGGCGGGGGAACGGGTCCGGTTTCATTATGGGGAAGCACTGAAGGAAGACGGAAATTCGGTGGATACGTCTTATATTTCCAACTTTGTGAAGACCGGAGAGTTCCAGACCGACTATTATACGGCCTGCAGCGACGGCGAAAAGTGCTGGGAGCCCCGGTTCGTCTATCACGGCTTCCGCTATGTCCAGATCAGCGGCCTGTCCTGTGCGCCGGAGCCGGAAGGGGTCCGGGGAGTGGAGCTGCACAGCGAATTCGCGCAGACGGGCGTTTTTCATACCTCCGATCCTGCCTTGGATCAGATCTGGCGCATGTGCTGCTATTCCACCGTATCCAACTTCCTGGGGGTGCCCAGCGACTGCCCGCACCGGGAAAAGAATCCCTGGACGGGGGACGCCGCAGTGATGGCGGAGCAGTTCCTGTTCACCTACGGCGCTGCGGATTGCCTGGAAAAGTGGCTGGAGGACATCCGGGACAACCAGAGGCCGGACGGCTCCATCTCCTGCATCGTGCCCACCGCCGGCTGGGGGTTCGACTGGGGCAACGGGCCGGACTGGTCCAAGGCCATGCCGCAGGTGCTGTGGATGCTGTATCTGCATACCGGCCGGAAGGATCTGCTGGCGCGTCATTATCCCGTGCTGAAAAAGCTGGTGGGATGGATGGAACAGATGGCCTTTGATCAGATGCCTGAATACGGCATCGGCGACTGGTGCGCGCCCTTTCAGGGCCCGGCGCTGGCCCGAAACATGAGGAACAGCCGTCTGCCGCTGACGTTTACGGATACGGCCTGCTATTTCTATGCGGCCAGGATCCTGGAAAAAGCGGAGGAGCTTTTGGGATATCCGAAGGAGGAAGGGCGGACAGCGGCTATCGCCGCTGCGTTTCGGAAAGCTTTTCTGCATCGGGAGGAAAGGACGGTGACCGGCGACTGCCAGAGCGCCTACGCCATGGTGCTTTATTACCAGTTGTACGAGCCGGCAGACGAAAGCTGGCTTGTGGAGAAACTGGAGGAAAAGCTGAAGGAGACGGCGTATCATCCGGATTTCGGCCTTTTGGGCGCGGAATGCGTATACCGTTCCTTGGGCGATCGGAATCGGGCGGATCTGATCTATCGGCTGGCAGAGTGCGAGGGCTATCCGGGCTACCGGTACTGGATCGGGCTGGGCTTCACTACCCTGGGGGAATGCTGGAACGGTACCGGCTCCCGGAATCATTATATGTTTTCCGATATCGCAGCGGCGTTCTACCGTTACCTGGCGGGCATCTGTCCGCTGGAGGAGGGATCCGGCTACCGGCATTTCCTGCTGACCCCGGGCGGCATGCCTTATATCGCGCAGATGGAATGCCGTGTGGAAACCGTGCGGGGAGAGGCGGCGAGCTGTTGGACGCGGGAGGGCCGCGAGATTTGCTGGAAGGTTCGGATCCCCTTCGGCTGCAGCGCGGCCGTGCGGCTGCCCCGCGGGGTGATGGGAGCTCCGGATACGCTGGGCTCCGGCGACTGGGAGCTGCATCTGCGGATCGGGGAGGAAACGGCCGTCGGATGAGGAACGTCCCGCGGCGGGATGAGGGCGGCGGATGAGGAATGCTTTGCGGCGGTGAGGACCGGTCACCGGACAGTGAACGTCCCGCAGCGGCTAAGTTCGGGCAGCGGAAAGGAGGACTTGGCATGGCCGGGGATCTGGCGGGCCGGTTTCTGGAAAGTCAGAAAAAGAGTGAGGCGATTCTGGAGCGGCTGAAGGAGGAAACTCTGAGCTATGAAGCGTTTCGAGATCGGCTCGAAGCGTATATCCTGGCTCGGTTGGTGCTGCCGGATACGGAGAGGGAGAAAAATCTGTATCAGCTGGCGGTAAAAAGTATCCGGGCGCTGGCACCGAAGGGGGCGGAGGAACAGGCGGTGCTGGACCGGATCGCCAAACCGGACTGCCACAATACCAGCTCCGCGGTGCAGAAAAAGGTCCTGCTGATCATGGGGATCGAAAAACGGCTGGGCGTCACGCTCCCGGAGGGAGAGGAGCTGCCGGGCACCACAGAAGAGCTGGCGCACAGCCTGTACCGGTGCCTGGGGGAGCGGCGCGGGGGTCCCGGCGGCCTGCTCCGGAAGCAATTCCCTATTCTGGCGAAAGGGGAGCTTTGCTATCTGGACAATGCCGCCACCACCCAGAAACCGGACTGTGTCCTGCAGGAACTGGACCGATATTACCGGGAGGATAACGCCAACGTCTACCGGGGCGGCTATCGGCTGGCCATACAGAGCGAACAGCGATACGAACAGGCGAGGCAGACGCTGGCCGGCTTCCTGTGCGCGGAATCGGAGGAGATCATTTTTACCGGCGGCACCACGGCGGGCATCAATCTCGTGGCCTACGGGTATTGTGCGCCTCGGCTGAAGCCGGGGAAAAACATCGTGATCACCGCTCTGGAGCACAACTCTAATTGCCTGCCCTGGCGGGAGGCCTGCAGGAGGAGCGGCGCGCAGCTGCGGATCATACCGCTGAAGGAGGGCAGGGTGGATCTGGAGGCGGCGCGGTTCCTCGTAGATGAAAATACGGTACTGACCGCCTGCACGCTCTGTTCCAATCTGTCGGATGTCGCCATACCGGTGCGGGAACTGATCGGGATCGCGCACGGAAAGGGAAAGCCGGTGCTGCTGGATGCGGCCCAGGCGGCGGGACACATTCCCATCGACTGTCGGGCGCTGGATGCGGAGTTTCTGTGTTTTTCCGGGCATAAAGTCTATGGCCCTATGGGGATCGGCGTGCTGTATGCGAAACGAAGGATTCAGGCCGAAATGGATGTTTTTCTGACGGGCGGCGGCATGACGGAAGAGACGGCAGCGGGACCATCGTATCTGGACGGACCAAGGCGCTTTGAGTCGGGAACACCAGATGTGGCGGGCGCCGTGGGACTGGCCCGGGCTGTTCTTTTTCTGCAGGAGATAGGAATGGAACGGATCCGGAAGAGGGAAGCGGCGCTGAAGGCGTATGCCAGAGAACAGCTTTTGAAGGACGGCCGTTTTTTCCTGCCGGGAGACGGCAGCGGGCTGGCCCCCATCGTGTCCTTCCATACGGAGGTCCTGCAGGATTATGATATTGCCGCGTATCTGGCTGCAGAGGGGATCTGCGTCAGGAGCGGCCGTCACTGCGCCCCGGAGGCCTTGCGTCAGCTGGGGATCCCGGGCTGCGTGCGTGCGTCCTTCGCTCTCTACAATACGGAACGGGAGATCGATCGGATGCTGGCGGCCCTGGAGACGCTGCTGCGAAGGTACGGGAAAGGAGATCGGGAGCATGGGCGAAAGGGCGATTTCACAGATCGGGGCATTTCTGCAGCTGGAAGAGGAAGCGCAGTATGATTATCTGATGACGCTGGCGCTGTCGGAGGAGGTGCCGGCCGGCATCCGGTGCCCCGGCAACAAGATCCCGGGATGCCAGTCGGGGCTGTGGGCCGCATGCCGCAGGGAGGGCAAAACTCTGCGGATCATCTGCGATTCCGATTCGCTTCTGGTGAAGGGGATGGCGATGCTGCTGGCGGGCTGTTTTGCCGGAAGGAGCGCCTCGGAGGCCGAAGCCGCCAGGGAGGAAACGCTGGCCTGCCTGTTTTCCGAAAAAAACCGCCTGCTGTCGGAGGAACGGCGGCGGGGGCTGTACCGAATGGTGTGCCGGATCGCGGAAGCGGCGGGCGGAAAACGGGAAGGAGAAGCGGCAGAAGAGAAAGAGGAAACGGCAGAGGCAAAGAAAGCGGAAGAAAAGGAAGCTGCCGGGGGAGGCAGCCGGAAAAGGGGGAACGAAAAAAAGAGCATGAAACGCGCAATGGATGTGAAAGTGAATCTGAAGCCTGTGTTTGCCAATGTGGTGCATACGGATATCTGGGAGGGGCCATGCCGTGTGGGAACTGAGGAAGAGCTTTCGCCGGTCTATGAAAGAAGGGCGGGAAAAGAGCAGTTTTTGGTCTGGCAGGAGCGGATCCGGAGGGAATTGAGCAGCAGCGCCAGAATTCTGGAACCGGTCTATATTGAATATGACGAGAGCTTCTATGTGCCGGACGCGGAGCTGGCGAAGCTGGAAGCCGATATCGCGCAGGTGGATCTGTTCCTGATGACCTACCGGGTGCCTGGAATCGAAAAATTCCATAAACCGATGTCCCTCATTGACAGAGGGCCTTCCGCCATTGATATCGTGGGATTTTACCGGAGCGAGGGGCTGGAGGCCTATATGGCTCATGACTATGCGGAATATCGGGAGCTGCTGGCCTGTCTGCAGGTGCGCAAGGCCATCGCCAACACCCGGATCCTCATCCTGAGCGCCTCGGAGCAGTTCCCGGTCAGCGTCAACACCAGCAATTCCGACCTGTATGGCCTGTTCACCAAATACGGGCTGCGCACCAGACGGATGACCTTCCGCAGCGTGTTTGACGAGATGGAAAAGACGGAGGAGGAGGACACGCTGGCGGAGGCAGAGGCCCTCCGAAACGGCGCCGTGCGCGCTTCCATCGATGCAGAATCCATTTCCCGGGATATCCGATACCGCAACGCGGTGCGGCGGCTTATGGAGCGTTTTGACTGCAATGCCTTTACCACGGCCTGCAAGGAGCTGTGTGCCTCCCGCTACCCGATGCGTTACAGATGCACGCCCTGCCTGACCCACAGCATGTTCAAGGACGAGGGGATCCCCTCCGCCTGTGAGGAGGATCTGAACGTGCTGATGGCAATGATCGTGTTTATGTACTGGACGAAGCAGGCGGCCTTCATGGGCAATCCCATGCTGATCCTGCCGGGAATGCATCTGCTTTCCGATGTCCGGATGTCCCGGATCGTCTATGGGCCGGAGCATTTTGATAAGGAAATCCTGGAGATCCGCCACGCCGTCCCGCCCACCAGGATGCGCGGACTGGACCGGGAACCCATGCCCTACGAGCTGGGCAGCTTCACCCATGCGGGCTGGGGCACCAAGTTTCAGGTGAATTTGGCGGAGGGCGGTACCGATACCGTGACCATTGGCCGGTTTGACCGAATGGGAAGAAAAATGATCATCGCTGTGGGAAGGATCGTCGGCTGCGCGTATCGGGACGATGAGTGCAGCCCCGCGCTGTATCTGGATCTGGAGGGCGGTGCGAGGGCATATCGCCATGCGCTGGCGGAGGGCAGCTTCGGCCATCACCAGGCGGTGGTGTACGGCGATCACCGGGAAGGACTGAAAAAGTTGGCCGGGGTGGTGGGCTTTGAGCTGATCGTGCATCACTGAAAGGACCGGCAGAACAGGAAAGGGGAGAGACCATGAAAGAACTTTACGGATATCAGAGAGCGCTGCGGGCGGCGGAACGGTCGATGGAGAGCCAGCTGCACAATCAGTGCACGGAAGCGGACAGCCCGGATTTCGGCGGCGTCTATGAGAAGGGATACGGCCTGATCCCGCAGAACGGCACCAGCAATACGCCGATGTTCCTCTATTTTACGAAGGAGAGCCGGTATTACAGGGACCTGTCGCTTCTGGAATTCGCGGAACGCGCCATGACCTATCTGGAACGGAATATCAACGCAGACGGGACCATCAATTATTTCATGTGCAATATGCACTCCGCGCCGGACACCGCGTTTTTCACGCTGGGACTTGCCCGAGAGGCGAAGTTTTTAAACCTGCAGACGCTCACCGAACGGGAGGAGGCCTTCCGCGGGCGGCTCCTGCGGGTACTGCACAGGATGGGAGAAGGCATGTTGGCCGGCGGGTTTCATACCCCCAACCATCGCTGGGTCATCAGCGCGGCGCTGTCGATGCTCAACAGCCTGATGCCGGATGAACGGTATCAGAAACGGATCGAACGATTTCTGGAGGAGGGGATCGACTGCAATGCGGACGGAGAGTATACGGAGCGCTCCAGCGGGACCTACAATGAGATTAACAATCGGGCCCTTTTGATCCTGGCGCAGGAAACCGGCCGGATGGAGCTTTTGACTTATGTGAAACGGAACCTGGAGATGATGCCGGCTTATTTTTATCCGGATTTTTCGGTGTTCACCCAAAATTCCACCCGGCAGGACAAGGGCAGCCGGGTATGGGCGGATCTGTATATTTATCAGTATCTGCTCTGCGGCCGCATGCTTAAGGAGGACGGGCTGCGGGCGATCGGGCGGGCGCTGCTGGAAAACTGCCTGGAAGACGGAAGGCCCTGGCCTATTTCTCTGGAATATTATCATCTGACGCCGGAGGTATTCGAAGATCTGCCGGAACCCTGCAGTCCGGATTTTACGCGGGTCAATCGGCTGTTCGCGGATTCCGGCGCGGTCAGGATGACCCAGGGGGATTTCGCGGTATGGATGCTGGCCGGACAGCCCACCTTCCTGTACGGGACCTACCGGGATATTTCCTTTGCGGTCCGGGGATACGCCATGTTTTTCAACTGCCGGAATCTGAACCTGACGGATTTGCGGGAGACGCCGGAAGGCTATGAGGCGCAGTACCGCGGCGCGGGCCGTTACTACCAGCCGCTGGGCAGCGACAGGCCCAGGACAGTCTGGGCCCGGATCGCGGAGGAAGGCAGAGAGCGCACGCCGGAACTGACCATCTGCATTCGGATCCTGCTGCAGCGGACCGAAAACGGCTTTTCCCTGCGCATGCAGGGAGAAGGCTGCGAGCAGGCCATCGTCCGCTTCGAACTGGATACGGACGCCGGACTGCTGCTGCGGGGAGACGGTTTTACGATTCCCACCGTGAAAAACGGGGATCTGATCATGAAAAAGGGAGAATTGGAATTTTTCGACGGGAGACAGGCGTTTCGGGCGGGCCCGTTTTTCGCGGCCGTGGAGACGCTGCGGCGGCTGGGCGGCAGCGTCACGCCGCCGGAGGACATGTACCACATATATTTCCAGGACAAGATCCCCTTCGACCATACCCTGTATTTCGAGAAGGCGTAAAGAGCGGCCCCACGGCCCCGCCCGGCGCGGTTCTGTCTGCCGGGCGGGGCCGTGGGGCGCTTTTTCAGGAACGGTCCGTCGGCGTCGGAGCGTCGGGGGCGTTTTCCTGCCCCATGTACTGGCCCGGAGTAGTGCCCTCCAGCTCCCGGAACTTGCGGATGAAATAATAGGGGTAGGAAAATCCCAGCGCGTTGGAGATCTCGTTTACGTTCATTTTCCCTTCCGCCAGCAGCTCCTTGCTCCGCTGGATCCGGCAGTAGGTGATGTAGGCCGAAAAACTCATTCCCGTGATCTCCCGGACGATCTTGCTGATGAAATTGCT
Organism: uncultured Eisenbergiella sp.; assembly: GCA_947626725.1. GTDB lineage: Bacteria > Bacillota > Clostridia > Lachnospirales > Lachnospiraceae > Gallintestinimicrobium. Next base: position 6,387 of record CANQTI010000018.1, on the reverse strand, counting down.
GGTGAGATCGAAGTGCTCTGCCACCATGCCGAGGCAGATGTCGGGATCGGTGTAATGCGTATCCAGATAATCGATGATATACTGATAGAGGACGACGTGGTCCTTCTGGTTCCGGTCGCTGACCGTGGCGGCGGCCGCCGTCAGCCAGTTGTTGAACGCTTCCTCCATCCGGGACAGATCCGAATATTGCTCCGGGGTGAACGAAGCGCGGATCTGGATGGGGATCGGCAGAGCGGCCAGCTGGGAGAGAATGCTGTTCTGGACATAGTACAGATAACGGCAGATCTCGCTGTCTTCCAGAATATAGTTTTCACTGAGGAAAGAGGCGAAGAGCCTGCGGGAACAGAGGATGCAGGCGTCCGCGTCTCCCGCCAGAAGATGGTCCCCCAGCTGCTTTAGAGATGCGGCGGGGAAGGTGTACTCTCCTTTTTTTCGGCTGGCCTCCGCCCAGAAGCGGATCTGACCGCTGAGGGAGAGGGAATGCCGGTCCGTCTCGCAGGCCTCCATCCAGGCGTCATGCAGAAGCTCCGGGGAATCCTTGGCGGAGCTGATGCTGCAAAGCACCGGGTGCTTCAGCTTTTCCTCCAGCGCATCCAGGATCCGGTTGGCCAGCTCCGTATAGGAAGCCATGCGCGTATCCAGGGAGGACTCCGTCTGCGGGAAGCCGAATACCACGCCGGTGTGGGACGGATTGATATGGATGGTGCGGAAGAAAAACTGCCGTTCCCTTGCCAGGCTGTCCAGCGGGGCGGCCAGCTCCGTAAACAGCCGGTTCCCATCCGCGTGGGTGAGCTGGAAGGACATGACGACAAACTGCCTGCAGTCCGGGAAATCGATATCGGGCCGGAAGGGCGCTACCTGGCTGCCCTCCGGGATCCTGCCCTGGGTCAGGAAATAGCGCCAGCGCACGCTGCGGGAATCGTTCAGCGATTTCTGCAGAGGTCTCATAGAGAACAGGGACGTCGCCATGGAAACAGCCAGCAGGGCCACCAGGATGATCAGGATGGCGCAGGAAAACGGAAGAAGTGAGGAATCGATCTGCGGCATCGGCCTCTCCAGCACAAAGGTCCATCCCAGACGGTCGGAAACGGTGGAAGAGAGCAGCGATCTGTGTCTGACGGGGGCCCGGTTGTCGTAATAGTCAAACAATTCCCGCTCGTCGTTGCAGAACACGATGCAGTTTTCAGCGTTCAGGATGTAAAACTTCACCTCATCCTCGAAACGCAGTTCGCTGAATATCTTGGCGTAGAGCTTGCGCGCGTCGATATTCATGGCCATCCAGATGTCCGTCCCGCTGCCCTTGACGGGGAGCGCGATCAGCAGGGTGATGACCAACGGCGTTTTGTCCGGATCCGTCGGGGTATTCTGCTCCAGAAAGCGGGGTTCCAGCAGCACATAGCGCTGTGTATTGCCCGGATCCGGAAAGATATCCTTATCGTAAAAATTATTCAGCCTGGAGATCGCGGTGGGCAGGGAAGCGGAGCTTAGGACCGTGGCGTCCTCCACATAATAAAAATAAATGGAATGAACGCAGCCGTTGACCACATTCAGACTGGTCATGTAATTCATGATCGTTTTGATGTCGCTGCTGTTGAGGTCAGAGTAGTTGCCGGTGGGAAGCTGATTGAAAAGAAGCGACTGGATACAGAGCCCCCGCAGGGTCTGAACATCCCTTTCGTAGACCGACGCAATCTGACTGACGATGGTGGCGTTGGATTCCTCGAAGCTCCGGTAATAGGCCTGTCTTTCCAGACTATAGAAAAGGAGCCCTGCCAGGAGCGAAAAGACGATCAGGGTTGCCAGCAGGATCTGGGTCAATTTTTTCTGAAACAGATACAGCGCGGTTTCTTTTCGTGTGAAGGAAAACGGTAGACGCACAGGAAAGCCCTCCCCTGAAAATGAATGCAGGCCCTGAAAGAGGACGGAAACCGTCCGCAGGTACGAGCATAATCGAAGAAAATGCAACAACCTGAGTTTTTTGCATTTTATGACGCTTTATGGACAAAACCCCTTATTTCTATAGTATAAATCAACAAAAAAGAAAAAACAAGCACTCAAAATGTATGATAATAATACTTTCTTTTCGGACGATAATACTTTTATCATCCGGAAAAGTTTATCATTTTTCACGGAAAGTTTATCATTTTCTTTTTGGCAAAAAACGGATTATGCTATAGCCAAGCCGGAGGACTTGCGGGAAAGGGGAGGAAACCCGGGAAGCAGTTCCGGCGGTCACCCGTTCACGGCGGCGGAGGTTTCGTGCGGCAGCTTTGCGGCACGGAGGCATCTATCCTTTCCGCTGCCTGATGTTTATTTCTTTCATGAAACCAAGGAGGGTACAGAATGAAGAAGAGGATCCTAGCAACCATGTTATGTCTCACCATGGCAGCCGGCCTGCTGGCAGGCTGCGGCAGCAAGGGCAGCGCCCCTGCAAAGGAAGAGACCCCGGCGGAAACCACCGCCCAAAAAGAAGAATCCGCCCCAGCGGCCACAGCAGCGGAGGAACAGGCAGCGGAAGAAACTGCTGCAGAAGAAACAACGGAAGCGGCGGCGGAAGAATATGTGATGAACACCGATCCCATCACCATTACGATCATGGACCGCGCACCGGAAAGCTTCTCTTATGAAGACAATCAGGTGCTGGACAAGATCGCGGAGATCACCGGCGTGACGCTGGCATATGAGATCCCGCCGATGTCCAACTATACAGAGCGTCTGCAGGTGGTCATGGCGGCGGATGAAATGTGCGATGTCAGCTATACCTGGGGCTTCGGCGCCACCACCTATCAGAAATGGGCGGAAGACGGGCTGATCTGGGACGTCACCGACATGATCGGGGACTATCCCAATCTGATGGCCAATATCCCGCAGAACCAGTGGGACGCGGCCCGCTGTGAAGACGGCAGGATCTACGCGGTTCCCAAGCCGCATCAGGATTCCGTGTATGGCATCGGCATCAATACGGACTGGCTGAACAAGCTGGTGGACGGCAAGGTGCCGGCGAATCTGGAAGAGCTGGAAGCATTTGGAAAACTGGTGGCTGAGAGCGATCCGGACGCCAATGGGCAGAAGGATACGTTCCTCTTCTCCCCTCCCGGCGTATGGGGCGACGGCTGGATCGTGCAGGCGTTCATGCCTTATGTAGGCGGTTCCGTTCTGCCCAAGCTGCCCGATTTTGACGGCGAGTACAAGATCCGCCAGAAGATGGACGGTTATCTTCCTTACCTGAGATGGTTCCGCGATATGTATGCGCAGGGGCTCATTGATCCGGAGTTCTTTACCAACAATACCTATGATGACAGGACCAAGTTCCAGCAGAACCGCACCGCCATCTGCGCCCTGACTGTGGGCCAGAACATCACCACTTCGCTGGTGAACGGCATGGTTGGCGAGGATGTGGATCCCGATCTGTTTTCTCAGTACATCACGCTGGCACCCTGCATGAAGCCGGACGGCCAGGACAAAGCCAATGTGGAACAGTCCGCCAGCAACTGGGGCGGTTGGATGATCTCCGCCAATGTGGATGAGGAGACCGTGAGAAGGATCCTGGGCTTTTTGGACTGGGCGAATACGGAAGAAGGCTGGCTGATGATGAACGGCGGCGTTCAGGGCCACAACTATGATACCTATGACCCCGAGACCAAGACCGTTACCAAGACCCAGGAGGAGCGGGAGTTCGATAAAGAGATCAACAGCTATGCGTCCATGGCCTCCGGCCTCGGCGGAATCATGCTGCAGTCGGTGACCGCCGGAGATGAGATCAGCTTAAAGAGGGCGGTCTACAACACCAATGAACTGAAGGATTTCCTGACCACTGTCAATGTAGTCTCCGTGCCTTCGATCAGCTTCCCGGCCTATACGCAGTTTACCGCTGACAATCCGGATCTGGTTGACCGGCTGACCAACATGGAAGAGAATTTCGTAACCGGAAACATCGATGAGGCGGCCTTCACCTCCTTCCTGGAGGATGAATGGTTCCCGGCCATCGCGCCCGCGGAAGAAGAGTACCTTCAGACGATGAACGAGTACGCGGCGTCCGCGCAGTAAGGATCTTTGCGGAAACGGCAGAACGGCTTTCCTCGGCCCGTCTGCCGCGGGATACGGGGAGGATCATCAGAAGGACATGCGGACGGGAGAGCGGAGATTCTGCCGCTCTCCCGCCTTTTTCAGGGCGGCGAAGGGGCCTGCGGGGGAGCGCCCATTTGCCGCAGGAGGGTATGTATGCAGAAAGAGAACGCAGCTTTATTGTCGAAGGAGAAGTGGGGGAAAACGCTCTCTTACATCAAACGAAACAAATATTATTATCTGCTCCTGCTTCCGGGGCTGATCTACTATATTATTTTTCACTATGTTCCCATGTACGGCATCATCATCGTGTTCAAGGATTTCAGCTTCAAGAAGGGAATCCTGGGAAGCGACTGGATTGGGCTGGAGAATTTCCGGTATCTGTTTCACCTTTCGGAATTCTGGAACGTGTTCCGCAATTCGCTGATCCTGAGTTTGCTGAGGCTGTTCGCCAGCTTTCCCGTTTCCGTCATCCTGGCGCTGATGCTCAACGAGATCGGGAACCGGAAATACCAGCGGATCACGCAGACGCTGGTCTACCTGCCCCATTTCATTTCCTGGGTGGTGCTGGGCGGTATCATGGTGAACTTCCTGTCCCCGACCTGGGGCGTGATCAACCAGGTGCTGAAAAATCTGGGGTTCACTCCCATCTTCTTCATGGGGAAGCCGGAATATTTCCGGCCGCTGGTCATCATTTCCTCCATCTGGAAGGAGGCCGGCTGGGGGACCATCCTCTATCTGGCGGCCATGACCGGTATCGATACGGAGCTGTATGACGCGGCTTCCGTGGACGGCGCGAACCGGATCCAGAAAATGCGCTATATCACGCTGCCGGGCATCCGTTCTACCATCGTCCTGTCCTTTATCTTAAGGACGGGCAGCCTGATGTCCAACGGATTCGAGCAGATCTATATCCTGCAGAACAGCCAGAATATTTCCGTATCTGAGGTATTTGAGACCTATACCTATAAGATGGGCCTTGGAAACGGACGGTATTCCTTCTCCACGGCAGTCGGCCTGTTCACGACCGTGATCAGCCTGATCATGATGCTGATTACGAATTACATTGCCAAGAAGGGCGGGGAGGAGAGCTTATGGTGACGCTGTCGAGAAAAAATAAAGCGAAGAAAGTCAAGCAGTCCCTGGGGGATCGGATTTTCAGTTTTATCAACTATTTTGTGGTGGGCCTGTTCGCCTTCCTCTGTACCATGCCGTTCGTCTACGTGCTGGTGTATTCCATTACGCCCTATTCGGATTATCTGGCGAACCCCATGAACTTGCTCCCGAAGCGGATCACGCTGGAATATTACTATTATCTGTGGAATTTCCCGCTGATGTGGTCGGGCTACCGTTCCACCCTGTTCATCACCATTGTAGGTACGGCGCTGAACATTTTCATGCTCTGCATCACGGCCTATCCACTGACCAAAAAGGACTTAAAGGGGCGCAATGCCTATCTGACCATGATCATGATCACCATGTTCTTCGGCGGCGGCATGATCCCCACCTACCTGCTGATCCGCAGCCTGGGGCTGATGGATACCTACTGGGCGCTGATCCTTCCGGGCGCGGTGGGCTCCTATAACATCATCATGATGCGCAACTTCATGTCCAGCCTGCCGCACGAGCTGGAGGAATCCGCGGTCATCGACGGAGCGAATCCGATCACGGTGCTGACCCGGATCATCCTGCCCCTGTCCAAGCCCGCCATCGCCACCTTCACGCTGTTCAACGCAGTGGGGCACTGGAACTCCTACATGGGGGCCGTTCTCTACCTCCGCAGCCGCGATAAGTGGCCGCTGATGATTATCGTAAAGGATATGGTGGTGGGCGGTTCCACCGACATGATTCAGGCCACGGAGGTGGACTTTGTGCACAGGGTGGAGCCCTATACACTGCAGATGGCGCTGATCATCGCCACTATCGTACCGATCCTCATCGTATATCCATTCCTGCAGAAATATTTTATGAAAGGAATGCTGATCGGTTCCGTGAAGGGCTGAGGACGGTTTCGGACTCATATTTCAGGAAAAGATACGCCGGGCGCACAGCCGTCCGGCGTTTTTTTCGGGAAATGGAAAAAGCGCCTTTCTTCCCGTGACAGAATAGATAAAGGATCCGGCAGAAAAACCGGAGATGTATAGAAAAAAGTACATCGCATACACTTGACCTGAAAGGGCCGTTATTTTATAATAATCATACAGAGTTGTATAGGTTTTCAGCATCCAATACGGCGGCCCCCATAAGATTCCGCCGTATCACTATCAACCATATTTTTCAAGGAGGCGTTTCAAAATGAGACCAGAATGGACAGGTTTTGTA
>CANQTI010000017.1 GCA_947626725.1 uncultured Eisenbergiella sp. | reverse complement strand
GACCCGGAAAAGGGAGAGGACTTCGTAAAAGGGCTGATCGCCATGCGGAAAATGCACATCCGCGCCTTTGAGGAATCCGGCCTGACCGCGGCGGACGAAATGCTCTACCCCGATAACTGGGGCTATGTGTCTGACATCCTCTCCTATGTGGCCATCGGGGCCCGTTCGGTGGAGGATCAGCAGCACCGTCTGACCGTCAGCGGTTTTGACGTGCCCGCCGGTATGAAGAACCCCACCAGCGGCGATTTCTCCGTCATGCTCAACTCCGTCTACGCCGCCCAGCATCCTCACTCCTTCACCTACCGGGGCTGGGAGGTCAGGACCGACGGCAACGAGCTGGCGCACACCGTCCTGCGGGGAGCCACCAACAAATACGGCCGCAATCTCCCCAATTACCACTACGAGGATCTGAACACCCTGCTCACGCTGTACAATGAGCGCGACCTGAAAAATCCGGCCTGCATCATCGACTCCAACCACTCCAATTCCAACAAGCAGTTCGAACAGCAGGTCCGGATCGTCAAGGAAGTGATGCACAGCCGCAAGCTGAGCGTCGATATCCGTTCCCTGGTGAAGGGCGTCATGGTGGAAAGCTATCTCGTGGAGGGCTGTCAGAAGGTGGGCGGCGGCGTCTACGGCCAGTCTATCACCGATCCCTGTCTGGGCTGGGAGGCCTCCGAACGGCTCATCTACGACCTGGCGGAGCTGAACCCGTAAGCCCGCCGCAGCAGCGGATCTCCCTGTTTTCTATCATCATGCATTTTAAAAACGCTGTGCGGACAACCCTCGCACAGCGTTTTTATCGTTCCCGAGGACGGGATGCGGCGCGCATTCCGCCGCCTTCCGTTCTCTTCCATCTCTTGTTTGACAAAATAATTTCCGGGCCCTCATCCCCGCGGATGATAATTCGCATATGCCTCCCGAATGCGGTTCTGGTCCAGTCCGGTATAGATCTGGGTAGTGGAAATGTCAGCATGTCCCAGCATTTCCTGTACGCTGCGCAGATCCGCACCGTTTGCCAGAAGATGCGCCGCGAAGGAATGGCGCAGCGTATGGGGCGTGATCTCCCGCTCAATCCCGGCCAGCTTCGCATAATGCTTGATCAGCTTCCAAAATCCCTGCCGGCTCATGGGTGCGCCGGAATAATTCACAAACAGCGTCTGCTCCGCCGGGTCCTCCACCATGGCCCCCCGCGCCTTGAAAAAATACGCGCTGAGCGCTTCCCGCGCCTTGCTCCCGAAGGGAACCGCCCGGTCTTTATTCCGATCATGACAGATGATATAACTCATCTGCATATTCACATCCGTGACTTTTAGACTGATGAGCTCGGAGACCCGGATTCCCGTAGCATATAAAAGCTCCAGCATGGCCTTGTCCCGGATTTCTTTCACATTCCTTTCCCCTGGCTGAGACAGAAGTCTCTCCACTTCCTCCATTGTGAGGACATCCGGCATGTGCTTCTCCACACGGGGCGGCTTCAAATGTTCGGAAACATCCGCAGAAACGATCCCCTCTCGCAGCAGATAATGGAAAAAAGTACGGATAGAAGCGATATTGCGAGAGATTGTCGCCGCCTTGAAATGATTTTCCTCCAAATATCTCACATAGGCATTGAGAGAAACGGCAGTGATATCCTCCGCGCGCCAGATTCCCTGCGCGGAAAGAAAAACAGAGAGCTTGTGCAGATCCCGCCGGTATGACTGCTCCGTATTCTGCGAAGTGTTTTTTACATTATGTAAATATGTAATAAACGCCGAAATCCGCTCTTCCATTCCACTTTGTCCTTCCCTGCGCGGGAACACAGCCTTTTCTTTTGTCCCGAAACCCATTATAAGCAATCCATTCCGGAAAAGCAATGTGGAAATTTCCCGTATTTCCGGCAAATTTTTGGCGGATTGAACAAGCGTCCTCCATCCAGACGACACGCTCCCTTTCTTCCCTTTCACTTCCGCGTTCATGAAAGAAACCGCAGCGCCACTTTCAGGAAAAACGGATTTACATAACTTTCCAGTACGCAGCCTGTTATGACAACCGCCAGTGCGAGCAGAAGCTGCCGTTTCCCCTGCTTTCTCATGCACCAGTCCAGAAGCATCAGATAGCCCGGAATCAACAATCCCTGCTGAGGCAGGACAGCCCCCAGAAACAGAATAGGACCTTTGATACCGTAGCGCATGGAAAGCGCTGTGAGCACACCTCCCGCAGACAGCCCGGCCCAGACCGGAAGCAGAAAATTTCCCACGCCTCCAAAACCGGCAGCTGCCAAAAGGATCAGAAATACGGCTATCCCCAACCGCTGCTGCAGGGAATACAAAAACAGGCCGCTTTTATTGATCTCCAGATAACGAATCCGCGAAAGCATCCCAACGTCCAGGAATTCTGACCTTCGCACCAGTGCATCCGGCAGCCGGCAGACCGCCGCGATGCTCACCAGAAAACCTGCGAAAAAGAATACGGTCCAAATCATCCGCTCCCTTTTTTCCGTGTTCCAGTTCAAATCCATCCCTCCCGCCTCCGTCCAGGCTCTCGCCAAACCGCTCCGTGTTTTTTCATCTTATGCTGAAAACAGTCCGCAGAACACAGGCGGGCAAAAGAATATTTTGCAACGCGGGGGTACTTTTTCAGAGGCGGCACGATATTGCGGCAAAAAAAGAAAAGCCCGTAAATATATTACAGGGCTTTTCTCTATTTGCCTTTTTACTGGATTCTGTTATTTCGCATAATCGGTCACACGGCTCTCCCGGATCACATTGACCTTGATCTGACCAGGATACTCCAGTTCCGCTTCGATCTGTTTGGAAATATCACGTGCCAACAGCACCATGTCCGCATCGGAAATCTGCTCCGGCACAACCATAACCCGAATCTCTCTGCCCGCCTGAATGGCAAAAGATTTTTCTACACCTTTGAAATTGTTGGAAATATCTTCTAACTGCTTCAGCCTGCTGGTATAAGTCTCCAGCGTCTCTCTTCTCGCGCCGGGCCTCGCCGCGGAAATGGTATCAGCGGCCTGCACGAGACAGGAAATCAGGGAAGTCGGTTCCTTATCCCCATGATGGGATTCCACGGCGTTGATCACGATTGCGGATTCCCGATACTTCTTACAAAGCTCAGCGCCAAGCTGGATATGAGAACCTTCCATCTCGTGATCGACGGCCTTGCCAATATCATGCAGCAGACCTGCACGCTTCGCCATCCGCACATCCAGTCCCATCTCTGCGGCAAGCAATCCGGAGAGCTGTGCCACTTCGATGGAGTGTTTCAGAGCGTTTTGTCCATAGCTGGTACGGAATTTCATCTTGCCCAACAGCTTGACAAGCTCCGGGTGAATGCCGTGAACACCGACTTCCAGAACGGCGGCCTCACCCTCCTCTTTGATCATGTTCTCAACTTCCTTCTGCGCCTTCTCCACCATTTCTTCGATCCGGGCGGGATGAATGCGTCCGTCCACGATCAGCTTTTCGAGGGCAATGCGCGCCACCTCGCGGCGGATCGGGTCGAAGCCTGAAAGGACAACCGCTTCCGGCGTATCGTCAATGATCAGATCCACGCCCGTCAGCGTCTCCAGTGTCCGGATATTCCGGCCTTCACGCCCGATGATCCGGCCTTTCATCTCATCATTGGGAAGCTGCACAACGGAGATCGTAGTCTCGGAAACGTGATCCGCCGCGCACTTCTGTATAGCATTCACCACGTATTCCTTCGCCTTCTTGTCCGCTTCTTCTTTGGCCCGATTCTCCATTTCCTTGATCATCATGGCCGACTCATGCTTTACTTCATCTTCAACAATTTTCAAAAGGTAATCTTTTGCCTGGTCGGAGGTTAAACCAGAGATTCTTTCCAGTTCCTGTATTCGCTGTTCATTCAGCTTGGAAATTTCTTCACGCTGCTTTCGCATCTCCTCTTCGCGCTTGGCGAGCTGAACTTCCTTCTTCTCAATAGCATCGGCCTTTTTGTCAATGTTTTCTTCTTTCTGCTGCACGCGACGCTCAAAACGCTGTACTTCGTTCCGGCGTTCCTTGATCTCCTTATCCAATTCGTTTTTCGTCCGAATGGATTCTTCCTTCACTTCCAGCAGTCCTTCTCGTTTCTTCGCCTCAGCCGTTTTCAACGCTTCATCGATGATTTCCCTGGCCTTGTCTTCCGCGTTGCCGATTTTGCCTTCAATCTCCTTCTTACAGTGATCGTTGGCAATAAATGCAGTAACCGGTATGGAAATAACGAGCGTGACGATGATCGCTACCGCTACTTGCACAAACATTACAGGAGCACCTCCTTATTTAATTTTCATTGTACGATATCTGTTATAGAATGCGACTGGAAACGCATCCTTATAATCAAATTACAACACTTCAATTCTAACCAAATCTGTATGTTATGTCAAGCACAAATTATGCCGCATTTTTCACTATTTTTTCACAGCCGTTTTTCATTTTCTTGATTCGGCCGCCTCCCGCGCTTTCCGATCCATTCTCCGGCATCCGCACCGTCTCTGTACAGCTTCTGTTGTGAACGGATTTCACTCTGTAAAAGAGGTCCTCTCATTCTGAAGCGCTTTGCGCACAGCATCGGCACCGATCCCTTTTCGATACAGAAAAGCGGCCATTTTCTGTATTTCCTTCCAATCGGCCTCTTCGGGAGAAAAATGTTTTTTCTCCAGGAGTCGCCTGGCGAGAGCCTCCTCATCCACGCCTTCGCCGTTCTGATCCACAGAGGCCAAAGCATCTTTAATGATCTCTGATGCGACCCCCCTGTTTTTCAGATCCTGTTCGATCATGCGGCGGCTCTTCCTGTCTTTCTGTTCTTCAATATAGTCTCCGGCATATCTGACGTCATCCACATATCCGAAAGACTTCACGTAATCCAGCGCCTCTTTCACACAGGCTGCCGGATAAAGACCCTCTTCCAACTTTTCCCGCAGGCGCTTTTCCGTATAGGGACGGCTCTTTAACAGGTTCATACAGCGCAGCTTCGCTCGCTTGGGCAGCAATTCCCCCATGATCTTTGCATAGGCCTTCTCTTCCAGTTCTTCTCCCTCCCGAATCGCGTATAAATGGAGTTCGCCTTTGTATAATACAAAGGCGAACCTGTCATCCACATACACTTTATACCGGGAGCGGGAAACGGGTTCCACTCCAGTCACTTTCATTCTTCCGACTCTTCTTTCTTCACCAGACCATAGTGCTCCCGAACCTTCTGTTCGATCTCCGCACAGGCTTCGGGATTGTCCTTCAGATATTGCTTCGCGTTTTCACGGCCCTGGCCGATCTTATTGCCCTCATAGGCATACCACGCACCGCTCTTGTTCACCACGCCGCAGTTAGCCGCCAAATCCAGGATATCTCCGGCCATGGAGATTCCCTCTCCGAACATGATATCGAACTCCGCCTCCTTAAACGGCGGCGCAACCTTGTTCTTCACTACCTTCACACGGGTACGATTGCCGACGACCTCGCCCCCCTGCTTCAGTGCCTCGATCCTCCTGACATCCAGCCGCACGGAAGAATAAAACTTCAACGCTCTGCCGCCGGTGGTGGTCTCAGGATTCCCGAACATAACCCCCACTTTCTCACGGAGCTGATTGATGAACACGACCGTGCAATTCGACTTGCTGATCACCCCGGTCAGCTTGCGCAGTGCCTGAGACATCAATCTGGCCTGCAGGCCCACATGAGAGTCCCCCATCTCTCCTTCGATCTCCGCTCTGGGAACCAGCGCAGCTACGGAGTCCACAACCACAATATCAATCGCTCCGGAACGCACCATCGTCTCCGTAATCTCCAACGCCTGCTCGCCGTTATCCGGCTGAGAAATATAGAGATTATCGATATCCACACCGATATTCTTCGCATAAACGGGATCCAGCGCGTGTTCTGCATCAATAAATCCGGCGATGCCGCCCCGCTTCTGGACCTCCGCGATCATATGCAGCGTAACCGTGGTCTTGCCGCTGGACTCGGGGCCATAAATTTCCACGATACGCCCTTTGGGAATACCGCCCAGCCCCAGAGCAATATCCAGACTCAGGGAGCCGGTGGGAATTGTCTCCACGTTCATTTGGGATGCCGGATCGCCCAGCTTCATCACAGTACCCTTGCCATATTCCTTCTCCAGATGGGCAATCGCCGCATCCAGAGCCTTTAGCTTTTCTTCTCTTTCCATATCCGTTCTCCTTCTGCAGAACATTTACCAGAACAAGTGTTCTCTTTTCCTCATGATAGCGCACAAATACCGCTTTGTCAATCTCAAATTGGCAGGAAGCGATTCTTTTTCTTTTCCGTTTTTCCATTTTTCCGCTTTTGACACTGTCTGTATTTTACCATACCTTGCCTGCCGCCGCAAAGCTTTTCTCCAAGAATCCATAAAAACTCCTGAAAACAATAAAAACTGCCGCCCGGCAGATTCTCCTTTTACAGCGCCGCAAAAAAACCGGCGGCCTTTTGCAGACCGCCGGGCAGAAATGATCTTTCCAACCGAACCGCTTTCGTTCTATTTCAGATCCCTCAGATAATCGCCGTACCAGCAAATCACCGCTTCCATGCGGGAAAGCTCGGACTGCAGGCTGACCTGACGGTAAACCTCTTTATAGTAGTAAAACCAGATTTCCAGCCGCTTCGCCAGCGCCCAGGCCCAAGCCGTATCGACAGGCTCTCTGTTTTGTTCCGCGCTATAGAGCAGGGCGCCGATGGCGTTGAAGATCCAGGCCCCCTCCGCCGCCATAATAAACGGCCAGATGCGCTCCCTGTCCCGTCCGTCCGTCGTCCGGATCTGTCTATAAAGCGAGAGTTTAATCTCCTCCAGTTTTTTGTTCTTCTCCAAAGCGTCCGCGGCGCCCTCCAACAGACCGGCAATTTCTTCCTCGTTCCTGTATTTTTCGGAAACACCCCGTCTGGCCTCCCAATACATACAGGCCGAATACCAACGAAATGCTCCCTGTTCCTCGGCCTCGCTCAAGATCTGCAGAAGCTTCTCTGAACTGTCATGATACTCCACGCGGGAAATCTGCCGATTGATCTCCTCAAAAGCGGGGACCTGCGCATTCCAGGAAAACGCCGCGCCGTAGATCATACCGGGTGCGGAAAATTCCGGCTGGTTCAAATGCAGGAAATCCCCCCAGTCCGTATTGAGCACGCCGATGGCCCCGTATTGTCCGGCATAAGCGCACATCCGCCGGATGTTTTCATAAGCAGTGCGATACAGCGGGATGAACTCGTTCCAGGTCGCACAGCCCGGGCAGCAGTACTGCACAGCGCCCGCCTCCTGCATGGCCTTCGCGGAAAAATCCGACTGCTCCTTCGCATAGCCCCAGGTCAGACAGACGGTTTCCTCTGGCAGCTCCTTTATCATTTCCGGGAATTCCACGATGATGTCACCCCAGAACATGGGCCGCCTGCCGTTGTCTATGAGGAACTGCGCCAGTTCCTTCACATAAGCGATATAGACGCTGCCCTTTCCCTTTTCCTCCACCAGCTTTCGGCTCTTTCCTGTACCCAAATCAAAGGTTTCGTCCGCGCAGAGATTGAACTGGCGGGAGGAAAACAATTCCATATACTCCTTCAGCATTGACTTGATGAGCGCAATGCCGTCCGGATCGGTCACATTGACGGTATGGTGTGCCATCCTGCCGAACAGGGAAAACGGTTTTTCTCCGGCATCCGGAAGCTCACACAGATGCGCATATTCCTTTGTGGAAAGCAGTTTATAAAGATGTCCGAAACTGGACAGGGACGGAACCAGTTCAATGCCCCTTTCGCCGCAGTAACGGTCCAGCTCCATGATCTGGGCCGCGGTCAGCGGCGTATCGTCCCGCCACAGCTCCGTCATGCCCCGGAACAAATAGGAATGCTCGATATACAGCTGCAGCTGATTCAGCTTATAATAGGCCATCCGGTCCGCCAGCTTTTTCAGCCAGTCCAGCTTCGGCACACGCCCTCTGGCGCAGTCAAAATAATAACCGCGATTGGGAATTGCAGGATGATCCTCAATCTGCAGAGCAGGCAGCATGGCCCCCTCCTGCTCCAGGATCTGCAAAAGGGTCTGCATGCCGTGCCATAATCCCTTTTCATCACCGGAAAGCGTCACACCCTCCGGGCCGATTTCCAGCACATAACTCTGTGCCTCCATCCCGTCATCCTGCCGGAACAGGATATCCCCCTTTTTGGCGCTTCCCCTAGTCAGCATCGGGCAATATCCCAGCGTTTCTTTGATTTTTTCCATGAAAAGCTGCGCCTGGCGCCCTGCCTTTTCCCCGCATCCGGCATCTAAAACGGCCCAGGTCTCATAGGAAACAACAAATGCTCCCTCCCTTTTCTGCACCCTGGCGGGTGCCGGTATCAGATACATAATCCCTCTCCTTTCTCTCGCCCTCTTTGCGGGCCCATTTCCAGGTTCCCTTTCCCGCGGGAACCTCTTTTCCCTTTCGAGTCCCCCTTTTTCCCTTTTCAGGACTCTCCTTTTCCCCTGCTGCTCCTATCGCTTCACGTGAATGCCGCAGTAATCCAGCACCAGCTCACAGAACATGGCATTCGCCCAGGAAAACCATTCTCTCGTGTACCGGGACGGATCGTTTCCGTCAAACCCCTCATGCATCATGCCCTTGCCGCCGTCCGTGTTTTTCATCAAATTCAAAATCCGCAGCTTTTCCTCCCGGGAATGACTGGTCAGTCCCTGAACGGCCAGGGCGATGTGCCAGATGTATCCCGGCGCAGTATGCTGGCTTCCCACGCCCTGCGCCGCGCTTCCTTCATAATAATAGGGGTTCGCACAGCTTAAAATCATCCGTCTGGTATTCTGCGCCGCCTGTGCGTCTGCCGGCTCATACCCCAGATATTCCATAGACAGCAGGCTGGGCACATTGGCATCGTCCATCAAAAGATACTGCCCGTATCCATCCATTTCATAGGCATATACCTTCCCATGGTACGGATTGCGGACCACGGCAAAGCGCTCGATCGCCTGACGGATCTCCTGCCGCAATGCGGCCGCTTCCCGCGCCAGCTCTTCCTCCCCCAAGACCTCTCTGGCGATGGTCTCCATGTACCCCAACACCACCACAGCGAACATATTGGAAGGAATCAGATACCCGTACACACAGGCATCGTCGCTGGGCCGGAACCCCGACCAGAGCAGTCCGAGGCCGGATCTCACCAGCGCACCCTTTCCGTCCCTGGAGAGCGTGTCCGTAAAATAACAGTTCTTCCGCACGAACCGATAGGGCGATTGCTCCTCATGATGCTGCTCCGTGCGCCAGACGGACAGGATCCGGAAAAGTCCCTCCCGGAATGTGCCGTCAAAATGATCGGTCCGCCCCGTATTCTTCCAGATCAGCCAGGCGAGCTGCACCGGATAACAGAGTGAGTCGATTTCATATTTGCGCTCCCAGAGCCAGTCCGTCATCTCCGTCTCGTCGTCGTCCCAACGGCTGCCATCCGGTTCCCGGTTGAAGGCGTTGGCATAGGGATCATGATTCAGGAAAAAAAACTGCCGTTTTGACAGCCCTACCAGCAGATCCGCGATCTCACCATCCTCCGCCGCTGCAATCAGATAGGGCCGAACCTGGGCTGTGGAATCCCGCAGCCACATGGCCGGGATATCTCCTGTGATCACATGGGTCGTCCCGTCCGGCATTTTCTGCACAGTGGTATCCAGCGTATTCGTAAAACACCGGATGAAAAGCCGTACCATAGCCTCGTCATCCGGAAAGGCCTTTCGCACGCAATCGATCATTTTCTGCAGCGATGCAGGCACCTTTTTCTCCATAAAACAACCCCTCCTTTTTTGTTTCCCTCTTTTTTTGTTCCTTTTATCTTTCCGCCCTTTGAACGCTTCGGTTCCCCTGCTGTTCCATTCTCCCCACAGCCGGTCCGGGCAAACGTTTCTTTCAGTGTCTGGCCGCCTGATTTCCCGCCGTTCCCCCACTGTAGCTGATAAGAAGCAGTTCCACGCTCATAACATCTCCCAGCCTTCCCGTTTTGACGGCCTCATCCGCCTGCACACAGGCCTCCAGTGCGTCCCGCAACCAGGCCTCCGTAAAGGCAGACGCCTGTGAAATATATTTCCCCACAAAGAAAACAGGAATTGCAGTCTTTTCCGCGATCTGCCGGCCGGCATACCCCTTTTTCCGAAGCTCCTTCACCTGCAGCAGCAAATTGAACTGCCGCCCGACCAGAGCCAAAATGCGCATAGGCTTTTCCTTCAGGGAAAGCAGGTCATAATACAGCCTCAGCGCTTCCTGCTGCTTCTGCAGTGCGATGGCATCCACCATATCGAAAATCTGATTGCTGACCAACCGGGTACACACGGCGTCAATATCCTCCTGCAGAATTGCCTCCCGATCCAGCGTATAGCAGAACACCTTTTCCAGCTCCCGACGGATATTCCCCATATCCGTCCCTGTCTTCTGCAAAAAATAGTGAAGTGTCGCTCCCGAAATTTTTTTCCCTTCCTTCCGAATCAGAGACAGAACCCACTTTTTCAGCGTTTCCTCATCCTGCGACGAAAATTCCACAACACGGCCAGTGTCCCGGACTGCTTTATACAGCTTTCCCCTTTTGTCCACCTCCGTCTCTATGAATACGAAATATGTGGTTGGCGGCAGCTGCTTCAGATAATCCGCCAGCTGCTCACAGGTCTTTTTAAAAAAGCCGCTGTTCTCCACAAAAATCACCCTGCGTTCAGCAAAAAAGGGCACCGTTTCCGAAAGATCGATCAGTTCGGCAGGGTTCGTATCTTTCCCTTCAAAGTAGTGATAATTCATGGTGTCCCCCGGTTCCGCCAGGGCATTCCGCAGACGGTCCCTATACTGCAGCCGCAGATAAGCTTCTTCTCCGCAAAGCAGATAAACCTGCTTCAGACAGTTATTTTTTATATCCTCCAAAAGCCGTTTCATATCTTCTCCCTATCCACAACTTACGGGGCCGATGCATGCCGGCGCGGTAAAACAGCCGCCTTGCGGCTATTTGCCATATCCTGCCGGATATGGAGCCTCCGGCGGATTTGATGCGCCTGCCGGCGCGGTAAAATAGCCGCCCTGCGGCTATTTGCCATATCCTGCCGGATATGGAGCCTCCGGCGGATTTGATGCGCCTTGCGGCTATTTGCCATATCCTGCCGGATATGGAGCCTCCGGCGGATTTGATGCGCCTTGCGGCTATTTTACCATAACTCCATCCGAAAGAAAAGGAGCAATCGTCATTCGGTCCTTTTTTACGGAAACGCTCAGCGCACCGGAACGAGCGGTAATAAAACAGGGAATTTCCGCCTCTGCTGCCCGTTCCAGCATCTCGGGGGCCGGATGTCCATACCGATTATTGCGCCCGCAGGTGATCAGAATCGCCTTGGGCGATACCGTCTCCAGAAAGGCGCTGCCGGACGCGTTTTTCGCGCCGTGATGTCCCGCGTCCAACAACGTGCTGGTCAACACGCTTTCTCCGTATGTTTTCACGAGCCACTGCTCCCCTTCCGTTTCCAAATCTCCCGTGAAAAGTGCGGAAAAAGAGCCGTATTCCAGGCGCAGCACTGTGGAAACATAGTTGCGGTCTGCCGCCGTCTGCCCTGCGGTGGGATGCAGACAGGTCAGTTTCATATTTCCGGCGCGCAGGACCATTCCGGCGCTGATACGTTTCACCGGAATCTCATACAGGGCCGTTAGACGCAGCAGCGCATCCAGGCTTTCATCCCTCAGCGCCGTATCCGGCAAAAACAGCGCACCGATCCGCAGCCTCATGTTCTTCGCCCAGTCAAATATATCTTCCAGCGCATTGACATGGTCCTCATCCCAATGGCTGATAAAAATGCCTTCCAGCCCATCCGCCGCACTGTATTTTAAAAACGGGACGATCTGGTACTTTCCTACGCTGCCGCTGGAAGTGCTTCCGGCATCCAGCAGCCAGAATTTCCGATCCGGAGATTCCAGGCAGACACACTCTCCCTGTCCCACATCCAGCATAGTGATCCGCAGTCCATTCGGAATGCGGATCAGAAAAACGCAGGTCAGAAGAGCCGCCGCTGCGATCCGTACAGACGGCCGGATCTTCACCCCCGCCCGGACCAGGAGAAAAAGGCCGATTCCAAAAATGACAAGCTGCCACTTTCCCGGCGCGCCGGTGCGCATACGTCCAAAAGGAAGCGCGACAATTCCCTCACAGATCGTCCTGTACAGGAAAAAGATTCCCTTGACCGGCAAAAGCACCGTCTGAGCCGCCGCACGCACGGGCCAGCACCCCGAAGGGCACAATCCCAACGCTGCCAGCAGCATAAGAAAAAATAACAAAACACTCATCAGAGGAATGACAACAAGGTTGGCCAAAATAGACCACGGATTCCATTCAAAATAATGGAATAAAAGGAACGGAAGCATGGACAGGGTAACGCCGAAACTGGCCAAAGCACTGTCCCGAAGCGATTCCCCCAATTTCGCCAGCCGTCCCTTTTCCCGCCCCGGCGGCCGCGGTCCGCGCTCCCGCAGTACAGGGACAATCACCGCAATGCCCGCCACTGCTGAAAAAGAGAGCTGAAACCCGGCATCCGCAGCCAGGGCCGGCCGCATGATCAGGATCCAGAAGGCGGCCATCGTCAGGGAAGTCAGCGTATCCGCGGTCCGCCCCACGAAACCCGCCGCCAACATCAGAGAAAACATGAATGCCGCCCTTTTGGTGGATACACTCATGCCGACCATTGCGGCATAAGCCCACAGAACCGCTGTTGAAGCAAAACCGCACAGCCAGGCCGGCAGCCTCATCTTTTTCAGGAACGCCAAAAGTCCCAGCCCAATCATCGAAATATGCAGCCCCGATATGGCCAGAAGATGGGAAATCCCTGCTTCCTGATAGAGCGTCTTGATGCTCTCATCCAGCCCGCCCTTCTCCCCCAGCACCATGGCACAGGCCAGCGCCCCATCCTCTCCCCCCAGCATGCGGATAAAGAAGCCCGCGATCCTGCTTTGCAGTTCAAAAAGGAACTGTCCGGCCCTGTCAAAATCATCGCTTTCTTCCAGCACCGTGACATCACGCAGAGAAAGCACACAGCCCCGGGCATTTTGATATGCCCGGTAATCAAACTCCCCCGGATTGGTGGCGGCCGAAAAAAGACCGACCTTCCCTTCCACGCGAACGGTACTGCCCACCCGCGGCAGGTCGCTCTCCTCCTGCAGATAACACAACACCGTCTCTTCATTTGTAAAATACGGGTAATATTCTGATCTCTCCGAAATCGTTTCAGACAGGGACTCTTTCGTCCCAGATGATCCGCCGAAACCGTGCAGAACACAGATCTGTTTCAGCGTAAAAGTCCTCCTGTCCCGCGAACCGTCCGCGGGACAGCCAGGATCTGCTGCTTTTCCTGTCAGCACAACAGTATCCCACGCATAGTCATCCCACCGCCCGTCATCGGGCGGCGACGGTGCCAACAAAAGATACCCCGCCAGGAAAAGCAGCAGGATCACACACAATGGCCTTCTCAATATTCTTTTTCCTCATTCCTGATTGTCGTAAACCAGGTCAAGATTCCGTTCGTACACATTGGCCAAATTGAAATTCTCGCGGTAAATGAGTTCCGTACTGCCGCTGACCGAGAACTGTACGCGATTTATATTCGGAAGCTCCGCCAGGGAATCAACAATCGAATAAATCGTCACATCTCCTGTTACATTATAAATCTGCGTCATGAAACTGTCATCCAGATTTACATAACAGGTGCCGTCCTTTACGGTGACGCTCAATACCTTCGTGTTGGGATTTATGACTGGAAAAATGCCCTCGCTGTCCGCTCCCGGTCCGGCAATCAGACTCTCTACCACCAGTTTTTCCAGGGAAATATTACTGTTATATACTTTCCGAACGCTGGTGGACACCAGTTTATCCCCGGTTTCATTGGCGAAATAGAGGGTCAGCCATACCTTTTCATAAGCATTGATCTCGTCGCCCGCATTATCAATGAACAGATCTGCCGCCATGGGGCCAACCGGCATGCCCAGCGCATCCGTCAGCGCCTCCCCCTTTACCGTCATCGCCACATGCTCTACCCCGGGGATCTGCGTCAAGGTACGCACAATGGCCGCACGAACCAACACCTCCGTTGTCGGGGCAATATTCCTGTATTCTTCGCTCACATCCAGAACCAGCAGGGATTCCTGCAGCTCCCAGTCCGTGAAGGAATACCCGTTGACCGCGGTCCTTAAGGAAAGCTCCACCGGATTTTCCGTCATAAAGCCCAATGCTTCCTCCACCTGTTCCCTGACATCCCCGGATTCCAGCACATGGGCTACCGGAGTGATCCTGGTCTCCGCCTTGTTGATATAATATACGGATATGGTTCCTTCCTGCTGCTCCGGTTCCTCCTTCGCACAGCCGGAAATCGCGCAGAGGAAAATAAATGCCGCCAGCAAAATGAAAACCCGCCGTCCAAAACAGCGGACGTCTTTCCGTCGTTTCATGATCTGCCTTTTCCTCCTGCCTTAATGTAGGAAAGCGGTATCTTCACCGTAAAACAGGTTCCCTCACCCTCAACGCTGCTGACACGAATGGAGCCGCGGTGCAAAAGTACGGCACTGCGGGTAATGGAAAGCCCCAGGCCCGTACCGCCGATCTCTCTGGAATGGGACTTGTCCACTCGGTAAAAACGATCGAAAATATGATCATAGTCCTCTTCGCTGATTCCAATACCGGAATCCGACACTTCCACCGTAAAAAACTGATGGTCCGCATCCAAATGTACTTTTACCCAACCGTGCTCTTTATTGTATTTGATCGCATTTTCCACCAGATTTGTGAAAATCTGGGACATCTTGATCTCGTCCACTTCTGCCGTCACAGGGCGCATGCTCTCAAAGACGACCTCCACATCCTGCTTGCGCGCGATAGGCCGCAGACGTTTCAGCGTACTCTCCAGAAGTTCATTGATATCGACGGCACGGATATCCATTTCCGCTTCCGTCTTGTCCATCTTCACCAGCGACAAAAGATCGTTTATGATTTTATTTTCCCGTTCGATTTCCTGCGTGATATCCTGCATAAACTCCCGATAGAGTTCTACGGGAGCATCCGGCTGCTGATTCAGGGAATCGGCAAGAACCTTAACCGACGTCATGGGCGTTTTCAGCTCATGGGATACATTCGCCACAAATTCCTGCCTCGACTCATTGATCTGCCGCATCCTCCCCAAAAGCTGGTTAAAAGCGTCCGCAATGTGCTCCGTCTCTATGTAGTCCGGCACAGAGATCTCCCGGTCGGTAAAGCCATCCCGCACCTCATTGATCGCCCGAGTGACCCGGCTGTAAGGAAGCGTCAGGATATGCGCCAGGAACGGCACAAGCCCCAAAATGAGAATCGTCATCACAATTTCCAAAAGCAGCGCCCTGCGCCGCATCAGCTCCATCGTGGCCACAATGCTGTCCGTAGACGCGCTTGCCAGGATCACGCCGCGCACCTGGGAAACCGTTTTTCCCTCCTTCCGCCCGGTTTCCGTGATCGGGACCGTCATCTCAATATAACCGTTATTCTTATCGTAGCGGGAAGTGCTTTCTCCATGAAAGCATTTGATCACCTCTTCTGAGATCATCGTTCTTCCTTCGCTTATCGAATAGGTATCCTTGACAATACGGAAATTGCCGCTGATGATCATAACGCGGCCATCATACAGATTGGACATCTGCTCCAGTTCCGCGTTGATCACCTCCGAAGAAGTGTCCTGCAGATAGTTATAGTTGAGCAGATGGTCCGCAATGATCCGGTACTGAGTCGTTACGTCCGACACGCGCACAGAAACCGCGCGTTTCTCATAGCTCTCCAGAATTCCGGCACGCATGACAACGCTGGGGATCACGCCGATCGCCAGCATCAGAATGAATATATAAGCCTTCTGGCTTCTCAAGATCGGCACTCTGCGCAAAATCTGCTGCAGCAATCCGTTCGGCGTCATATGCATGGGAAACCTCCGGGTGAGGTGTGGGTAAAAAGGCTTAAAAAACTGACCGGCAGGCCATAAGACACTTCCGCAGACGCCGGTCCATTCCGCTTCGCGGAATGCCGGCTCGCGTTGCTCGCCGGGTCTGCCTGTCCGCGGTCTGATCGGGATGCAAGCATCCCGTCAGCCCCCTGACCGGCCGACCATAAGTCATTTCCGCAGACGCCGGTCCATTCCGCTTCGCGGAATGCCGGCTCGCGTTGCTCGCCGGGTCTGCCTGTCCGCGGTCTG
>CANQTI010000016.1 GCA_947626725.1 uncultured Eisenbergiella sp. | reverse complement strand
ATTTGTGCTCTGCACGAATTCTTCCTTGTTTTGGTTCAAGATCGTAAACGAGCTTAGCGAGTTTCGCAATTACCTACTCATCTGATATCACTCCCGTCTATTTCTGTTTTCTTTTTCATGATTCCGGACTTCTTTCGGCTCTATATCGCCGAAAATAGGAATCCTTAAATCTAATACGCTCAAGAACCGGAAAGAGAGATGCAAAATCTCCGCCTTTCCGGTTCGTCTTTTCCCTAAATCAAACGGTATCCGTTATTTCAGATAATTCCAGGGACTCACATAGCTGCCGTTCAGGCGGACGGAAAAATGCAGGTGCGGTCCCGTGGCGCGTCCCGTGGCGCCCACCGCCGCGATCTGCTCGCCCTTGGACACCGTCTGTCCCTTTGTCACATACAGCTTGGAGGCATGCATATAGATCGTGTACAAGCCGTCACCGTGATCGATCATCACATAATTGCCCATGGAACTGTTCTTGGCGGCATCCACCACTTTTCCGTCGTAAGCCGCCAGGATCGGCGTCCCGGTGGGCGCCGCAAAATCCACGCCGTTATGGAACTGCTGAGTTCCAAGGATCGGATGGATACGGTTGCCGTACTCATCCGAGATCCGCGTATACCCCGGACACGGCATCTGGAACATGCCGCCGTCGTATTTGAGGCGATTCTGCTCCGCAAGTTTGGCCTTTTCCTCCGCTACCGCCTTTTCCAGCGCAGCGATGACGGCATTCTGCTCCGCAATCTGGGCTTCATACTCCTGCGCTGCAGCCGATTTGGTGTTGATATCCGACTGATAGGCCTCGATCTGCTTTCCTTTTTCCTCGATCAGCGCGTTGACGGATTCCTGTTCCGATTCCAGGCCGCTCTTTGTCGCCTGCAGCGTCGCCTCCTCTTCCTCCAGCGTCTGCCTGCATAGCTTCAGATATTCTACATTCTGTCGGTATTCCGCCAGCTTCCGGCTGTCATAGGTGCTCAGCGATTCCACATACTCCGCCTGATTGAGGACATCGGAAATGCTCTTCGCCGCCAGGAAAACCTCCAGATAACCGTCGCCCTTCTCGGTTTCGTACAGATAACGCAGGCGCTGCTTCATGTCCGCGTACTGCTGATCCGCCACGGCCTGCGCCTGATCGGTATCCGCCTTCGCCTGCTCCACTTCCGCCTGTTTCTCAGCCACCTGTGCCTTCAAATTCTCAATTTTATTCTCCAGATCCTCCACTTCCTGGTCCAACTGGACCACAAAAGCTTCCATATCATTTTTTGCATTTTGCAGCTTCTTCACCATAGCCTTTACATCAGAAAGGCCATTCTGCAGCTGTTTGCGTTCATTCTGCGCCTGGCTGATGGCATCCTGCTTCTGTTTGATGCTTTCTTCCAAATTCTCCGCCCGCACTGTCGGAGAGAAAAGCAGGAACAGGAGCGCCATTCCCATCCCTGCTGCACAGCTTTGAATCAACTTCCTTTTTTGCATCCTTGCCTCCATGCTGTGAGCATCCGTAAACCGACACACGCGCCAAAATTCAAATTTTGCGCTGTTATCCCACATCTTATGACACTCGTGACACGATACACATGCCCTTATACACGAAGATGTCTGCGCACAGTCACAAAACTTCCCAGGAATCCGATGCCCGCTCCAATGCCCAGAGAGACGGGAAGAAGAATCCGATAGACCTCCTCCGCCGTCAAAAACTGCAGCAGAGAATTCAATGCCGGAAACTCCAGCAGCACATAATCCATGACCTCAATGTAAAGCACATAGATAACAGCCAGGGGAATACAGGACCCGATCAGTCCGATCAGAATGCCCTCTATGACAAAGGGAGAACGGACGAAGAAATCCGTCGCCCCGATATATTTCATGATCTCGATCTCTTCCCTGCGGACGGAGATACCGATCACCACCGTGTTGCTGATCAGGAAAACGGACACGGCCAGCAGCACCAGGATGATCCCCAGGGAAACATAGGCGATGATGGCGTTCACGCCGGTCAGCGTGGTGGCGGCCAGATCGGAGTATTTCACCACCCGGATCTCCGGCTGGGATTCCAGCCAGGCCACCAGCCCCTCCTGCTGGGAAATGTCATCCATATAGATCTCGTAGTTGTCCATCCCCTCGAAGGGGTTCTCGGCATAAATATCCGCATAGTCCTCGCCAATGTTATCCGGCGCCCAGCTGGCCCACGCCTCATCGTCCGAAATGAAATCCGCACGGACCACCTCGCTCCTCGCCCGGATCTTCTCTCCCATCTGCTGCATCTGTTCGTCCGTCACACCGTCCTCAAAAAAAGCCGTGACGGAAACCCCCTCTTCCGCGGACCAGATCATGTGCTGCAGGTTGGCCAGTATCGTATAGAGCAGACCGAACAAAAACAAACACGCGCTGATCGTGGCGACGGACGCCAGCGAGAACCATTTGTTCCGGAAAATATTCACGATCCCCTGCTTGATCGTGTAAAAAAATGTGCTAATCCTCATCGATATAACCGCCCTTTTCTTCGTCGCTGATAATGACGCCCTTCTTCATCGTGATTACGCGCTTCTGCATCGCGTTTACGATTTCCCTGTTATGCGTCACCACAAGGATCGTCGTGCCGCGTTCCCGGTTGATCCGGTCCAGAAGCTGCATAATTTCCCAGGAATTCTTTGGATCCAGATTTCCGGTCGGCTCATCTGCCAGAAGAATCGGCGGATTGTTCACCAGTGCCCGGGCCAGAGCGACACGCTGCTGCTCACCGCCGGACAGCTGATTTGTTTTCGCTTTGTATTTCCCTGCCAGCCCCACAACTGCAAGGGCAGACGAAACATTTTTCCGGATCTCCTTGGCAGGCGTCAAGACAATGCGCTGGGCAAACGCCACATTCTCATAAACATTTCTGTCATTGAGCAGCCGGAAATCCTGAAACACGATGCCCAGATTGCGCCGGAACCGGGGCACCTGACGATGCCTTAGACGTCCGACATCCTGACCATATACCACGACCCTTCCGCTGGTAGGCGTCAGTTCCCGCAAAAGCAGTTTGATCAGCGTGGACTTCCCCGAACCGCTGTCGCCCACGATGAAGACGAACTCACCCTTTCTGACTGTCAGACTCACACCGTCCAGGGCAGGCGACCCCTTGGAATAGGATTTGCTCACCTTTTCCAGCATGATCGCGTCATTCGTCTCTCTTTTTTTTCTTTTTTTCTTCTGAAATAAACCCAAAATCGTTCACCATCCTAAAATTCATAGGTTTCCATATACTTCATGTACTTTACGACCATTAACGCGATCTTAAACGTAATCGCATCCTCAAACACGCGAAGATCCAGATTCGTGCTCTTCTGCAGCTTATCCAGCCGATAAACCAGCGTGTTGCGGTGTATGAACAGCTGTCGGCTCGTTTCCGAAACATTCAGGCTGTTCTCAAAAAACTTGCTGATCGTCGTCAGCGTCTCCTCATCGAATTCATCCGGGCTCTTCCCGCCGAAAATCTCACGAATAAACATCTTGCACAGCGGGATCGGAAGCTGATAGATCAAACGCCCTATCCCCAATTCACTATACGCTATAATCTCCCGCTCGTCAAAGAAAATTTTTCCCACATCCAGCGCCATCTTAGCCTCTTTATAAGAGCGGCTGACTTCTTTGATCTCTTTGACCACAGTTCCATAGGCGATTCTGCTGCCCTCAATGCCTTCCGCGGACAGGCAGGCTGAAATATCTTCCGCCGCGCGCTCGATCTCCTGCGCACCGTCTTCCTCCGCCAATTCCTTTACGACAATCACATTATTCTCATCCACAGCCGTCACAAAGTCTCGGCTGCTGCCCGCGAACACGGTCCGCACCAGATCCAATACGTTATTGTCCCGATTCCCGGCTTCCACCAGCAATACCACCCGGTCCACGTCCGCTGGAATGTGCAGTTTTTTCGCACGGCTGTAAATATCCACCAACAGCAGATTGTCCAACAGCAGATTTTTGATGAAATTATCCTTATCAAAACGCTCTTTATACGCGATGAGCAGATTCTGTATCTGATAGGCTACCATTTTGCCGATCATATAAACATGCTCACCGGCGCCCCCCGCTATCAGAATATACTCCAGCTGCTGCTCGTCATATATTTTGAAAAATTGGTATCCCTGTACCTCCTGACTGTCCGCCGGGGAGTCCGCAAACGCCCGTGCGAGATTCGCACACCGTTCCATACTTTCAGATGTGTATGCGATCATCTTCCCATCCACATCTACAATGCCGAGCTCTACTCTCGCAATCGTCTTCAGGCCATCAATCGTGCTCTGCAATATTTGATTCGAAATCATTCCCCAATCCTCCACGAAACAAACTGAAACATCGGACGCCGTATTCTCCAATCATCCGTGTGCGACAAGAAAAAGTATGCGGCGCTGCCTCCCTATTGCCGTGAACCACACATTTCCATGACACATTTCCGCACCAGCCGCGCTTTTTCACACCCTTCTCTTACATTTTAAATGAGAATAATAAAAAAAGCTATAGGCCTTTGAAAAAAATTTATGCAAATTTATCATAAAATAGAGCATTTTTTATCCAAAAGTGAATCCTCCTCTTCCTTTTCCGGGAATCCCACCCGTGAAATTATCCAAATATCCATTTTGCACTTCAAAGGCCGCGCCATTCAGCTCCTGTGCGCGAATGGATACGAACACATTCCTAAGACAGGATATGAAAGGATCCGCTGCAAAAAAGGCAGTCCCACTCACTGAACCGCCTTTTCTTCATTATATTCATTCACCTTTTTGCGGAAGATCTTCCGGCGTATTTCATTCAGAACGCCCGTTTTGGGTTTGCCTGTGATGTCCCGGTCCGGCAGGACCATCCATAACTTTGCGTTCAGCAGCCGCTGACTCTCATGCATCAGCTGCAGATCTGTCGGCCACTTCATTCTGGAAAGCACTACGGCCGGCGCCATTTCATTGATTGCGTTGATCAGCCTCTCCGGCTGATAATCAAATTCTTCGTATCCTCTGCACTCCATGATGTTGAGATCATCCTGGGAGAGCACTAACATTTCCAGAATATCCTCAGCCTGAACGGATGTGTCCGCCAAAAGATAGATCCTCGACTGATGTCGGGCCAGATATTTCAGGAACTCCGTCCAAAACAGGTTCTCTTCTACTTCTTTTACACGGCTTTCGCCGGAAATCCCCGCCGCCTCCAGAATATCCGCTTCCATACAGACGGTCAGATCCGTCTTCTCCAGCAATTCCCTTCCGACGTCATCTCCTGCTGCCAGCTCCAGCATATGAGCCGTCAGGCCGGCCGCCGTCCGCAGCGCACCGCCATGCAGGTATCCGTCTATCTGACTGACCGCCTCTTTTACCGGATAATCGGAGAGGGAGATCCCTAGAATTGAATATTTCTTCATCATTCCGTCACCTCATCCGAATCAGGCTCCGTTTTCATCAAACTGTTCTATTGCTTCAGTTTATCACGCTTTTTCAATTTTGGCAAGTTTTACCTTTACAGCGGCAAAAAAAGGCTCTTTTTCGTACACTTTTACAACTTACTGATTTTGTTTTCTCCGATCTCGATTTTTTTATCCTTCAGCAGACTCCCTACCGCACGCTTGAATTCATTCTTGCTCATCCCCATCGCTTCCCGAATTGTTTCCGGAGATGCCTTATCCGTAAAGGGGAGCATGCCGCCGCCTTTTTCAATGGCTTCCATCACCTTTTGCGCATCTGCCTGCATCTGCACAGGGATCTTTTCCCGAATGCTCAGATCCAGCTTTCCATCCTCGTGCACTTTTACAACACGCGCGCTGATCCGGTCCCCCACCTTCGGATGTCCATATAATTCCCGGGGAGGAATGAGCGCAGAATACCGCCCATCCACCGCCACAAACGCACCGAAACGTTCGCTGATCTCATACAGGTATCCCGTCACCCTGTCATCCTTTTGATACGGGCTGTCCGTTTTCAGATAATGGTACAGTTTCATCGTAGCACAGAGTCGTCCGCTCTTATCCACATAGAGAGCCACCGGAAGCCGTTCCCCTTCCTGTACTTCTTTCGTCTGTTCCCGGAAGGGCAAAAAAAGATCCCGCTCCAGCCCCCAATCTAAGAATGCGCCGAGCCGTCCCGTCTGAACCACCGTCAGTTCCGCCACCTCCGAAAGCTGCAGAAGCGGCACCGCCGCAGTGGAAATCAGTCTGTCCTCTGAATCTCTGTAAAGAAAAACATGCAGCCGATCTCCGACCTCAGTTCCTCCTGGAACCTGTTTTGCCGGAAGCAGCACCTTCTCCTGCGCATCCGCTTTCTCAGCCAGATAAACGCCGAATCCCACTTTTTTGACTACGGTCAGCTCCTGCACTTTTCCCAGTTCCAACATAATTTCCTCACCGCGGCCTGCGCAGCCGTTTTCCCTTTCTGTTTCCCCTGCCGCCCCGGCAAAGCGTTCCGTCCGACCCTGCCCGTCGTTTTCGCCGTATCATCGGGCTTGCAGAAATTCCACGACGGCATAGGGCCCTCCGTCAGTTCCGCAGAGCGCAACCGTGAAGATTCCTTCTCCCCTGTAAAACACAGGTGTGATCAGGTCACGCAGGTGGGCCTGACTTTTGTATTCTGCCCTCATCTGCCCTATCTCAAAATCCGCGGGCAGATATTCCAGCGCCATGTGGATATACTGCCCGTTGTTCACATGATGATTGCCGTCCAGATGATGCCGTTCCACTGGAAATGCCTCCCCCATAACGCCATCTTTAGAAAGCGCAATTTTTCTGGGAGCGTAGTCCATCTCCAGCTTCGGCTCCAGCTGATATCGATCCAGCATTTCCTGTGTTGCCCGGACCGGAATTCCTTTTTCCAAATGCATCAGTGTCCAGATGGAATTGGCCTCCGCCAGACGGACACCGGCGGCATCCTCCATCACGAAGTTGCGCAGGCCGATAAACCCTTTGAAGCTGTAAGGGGAAGTGCCCGTGCGGATCCTGTTCCCGACCTTCGGCCAGGAATGGATTACGATCTGCCAGGCATTCAGCACCCAGGCAGCGCCCATGCTTTTCAAATAGTCCACGCCGATGTCCAGATCCTCCGCCTGAAAGGTAGATGTGTCCTGAAAATAGTCCACCATTCCCGCCAGCGTCAGCCTTCCCTGCTCGTCCGCCTCGCTGTAGCGCACACGGCTGTCAAAGAAATACATAATCGCAGCTTCCTTTACTCTTCTTCCTCAATATATTGGACGGACCCGTCGGAATAGGTCACTTCCCAATAGCCGCTGTCCTGTCCGCAATCCTCGATCCAGACCCGGCTGACTTCCGTGACTTCCTCCCCACCGCCCTGTGCGGCGGCTTCCGCCTCCGCTGCGGCCTGTGCGGCTGCCTCTGCCTCTGCCTGTGCGGCCGCCTCCGCCGCGGCCTGCGCCGCCGCTTCATCCTCCGGGGCTTCCGTCCCTTCGCCGCTTTCCGTTTCAGCCGTTTCCGCGGCCTGCGCGCCTTCGTCCTTATCCTCCGTCTCCTCCGCGGCGACACTCTCCTCCGCCGTACTCTCTTCCGTCACGGCGCTTTCCGCATCCACGCTGCTCTCTGCCGCCGCGCTCTGCTCCGGTACGCTTTCTCCGGAAGCGTCCTGCTGTGTTCCGCTGCAGCCCGCCAGCATCACTGCCAGCATCATCACGACCAGACCTTTTTTCATTTTCCTGTTCCTCCGTATTCCAGTTTTCCCTCGTACAGCACCATCGGCTGCGTATTTCCTTCCGCGATCACTCTGACGTCAAAGGAGCTCCCGTCCAACATGATCTCAGACAGATACAAAATAAAACCATAATCGCTGGACCGTCCGTTTACCGCCGCGTCCACGCAGAATGCCTCATAAACCCCAGAATTGGCTCCGTCCCCAACTTCCACAAAAATGCGGCTGTCCGTATCCAGATACTTCTCGTCCGCCACACCCGTCAGTTTCCAATAACTGCCTTCCTTCGTCAACCGCACGGCCGTATCGCTTTCCGCCGGCACCGGCTCTTCCGACAGCGTACGGCGCAGACCGCTCATCAGCGGCGGAACACTGCCGAGGGTAGGAAGATGGCGTTCCACCTTTTCCACGATGACAATATCCGGAGAGGAATTGATCAGATCCGTCATCGGGTATGGGACCTGTTTGGAAAACGTCGCCTGTGAAAATGCCTCCGCCATATAGGGCAGCAGCGAATTCCCAAAGGAATCCCGATACATCAGCAGATTCTGGCTTCCGGACGGACAGACGGTCCGGATGAAATCATCCTCTACGTCGTCCCCCTGGCTGTAAGACCAGGTAAAATATTTCTGATAGGAAAGATCCGGTTCCGGCTCCGCCCCCAGGGGATAGAGCATCAGATTCAGATCCCCCAAATAGTCCGAAACGGGCTCCGCTTCTCGGTCCGCCCAGGTTTCATGCGCTTTCCCGCAGGCGTCCAGCAGGGCGTTGTACACCATGAGCGCGCCCTCCTGATTCCAATGAGAATCCCGGGCATAGTAAAGCACATCGTCCCGTCCGGCAAAGAGTGCATACAGATCCACATAGTTGACCTTCTCCCGCTCCAGCCACGGAACCAGCCGTTCCATATCGCTCTGCGCTTCGACCGTATGCTTGTAGCGTGCCGGCATGTTATCGCCGTACAGCGTGTTTTTATTGGGCGCGATGGTAAACACAAAAGTTCGTCCCAGACTTTCCGTATATTCCTGCATCAGCGCCGTGTTATGGGCCATATTGAAAAGCATCCGTTCCGACACCGGATTTTTGTGCTGATAATCGTCCAGCGTCGCTTCATAATAGAGCCAGCCGTTTCTGCCGAAAATCACGTCATCCTCCGCAGACACGCCGAAAACGGAACCGCGCAGGCGGGCATCCGCTGTCACTAGCTCCTGCCGGAACGCGAACCGGTCCGTAAACCAGGTCCCAATCCCCTCCAGATACCCTGTATTCAGCCCGCCTTTCGTCACGAGCTTCGGCCACTCCGCCAAATCCCGGTTTTCCGTCGTCTGTTCCACAGACGCGAAACCCATCCCCAGAAGCGGGAGCAGACACAGTGCCAGAACGATTCCCACATAGAAAAGGGAAGCCGCCTTCTTTTTCATCCCGATTCTCATCCCATCTCTTTCATCAATTCTCTCAAACAGAAAACAGTCCTAAGCGATCATACCCTGACAGAACAGACAAACCTCCGTTTTCCTTAAAAGCGAAAATAAATAAACGGATTGTAGGTTCCGCCCGCCAGACTCATCATACACAAAAGCAGCAGGAACACGGAAAGCGTACAGGAAACGCCCCGCCGGAAAGCAGCCCGCCTTTCCGTTTCCGGACCGTCCTTTCGCTGCCAGAGTGCCAGGAGCCATTCCCTGACCGGCATCGCGCATATCGCCGCTGTCACCAATGTAAATACAAAAAGCCCATTGCATACAGCGGCAGCAGACGCGGCCGCCAACTCTCCGCCTCCGAAGCCGGTAAACATGGCCCGGAGCACCACGAACGCCTGCCCCACGCTGTCCGCCCGAAAAATCACGAACCCGATGCACACTGCCAGAAGCACATAGATCCTGCGGAAAATTCCCATTTTCTGCGTCATCTTCGGCGCATTCGTCTCCAGGATGAGGAACGCCCCATGATACAGTCCCCAGAGCACAAACGTCCAATTGGCGCCGTGCCACAGTCCGGTGAAAAAGAACACAATCAATCGGTTGATCCAGGTGCGGGTTTTCCCCTTTCGATTGCCGCCCAGCGGAATATAGAGATATTCCCGGAACCAGCTGGTCAGGGAAATGTGCCATCTGCGCCAGAAATCCTGCATGCTCACCGCCGCGTAGGGATAATGGAAATTCTCCTGGAAATCAAAGCCGAACATCCTGCCCAGTCCAATCGCCATATCGCTGTAGCCGCTGAAGTCAAAATAGATCTGCATCATATAGGAAACCGCGCCCAGCCATGCCGCCGCGATCCCCAGTTCATTTCCGGAAAGTCCGAATACATAATCCGCCGCCACGCCCATGGTATTGGAGATCAACACCTTTTTGGACATCCCGACAATAAAGCGCCGCAGTCCCGTCACCACCCGATCCAACCGGACCTGACGGGAATCGATCTGTTCCGCCACGTCAATATATTTGATGATCGGTCCCGCGATCAGCTGCGGGAAGAAAGAAATATAGAGCAGAACCTTTGAAAACCGTTTTTCCGCAGCGACCCTTCCCCGATACACGTCGATCATATAAGAAAGTGCCTGGAAGGTGAAAAAGGAAATCCCTATGGGCAGACGGATCTGCGGAACCGGAAGGGCCGCGCCAAGCAGCCCGTTCACCGTCTCCACCAGCATCCCGGCGTATTTAAATACGCCCAGTATGCCGAGATTAACGATCAGCGCAGCAATCAGCAGCATTCTTTTTGCGTTTTCGCCACGCCCCGCAAACAGACGTGCGATCACATAATTCAGGAGAGCGCACGCAATCATTAAAAACACATAGACCGGTTCCCCGTAGGCATAGAACAATAGGCTAGCCGCAATCAGGAACCAGTTTTTTGCCCTCACGGACGGCATCAGGCAATGCAGCAGAAATACCACCGGGAAAAAGGCAAATAGAAAAGGCACGGAACTGAATGCCATTGCCGCTCCTCCTTGTGATTCCTAAAACTGCACCGTCCATTCCGCCTCCTTGATCAGAGGCTTGGTAGGATATGCTTCATAGGTTTTCATATAATAATCCCTGCCGTTGGAATCCTGCATGTCCGCATCAAACAGATACCAGACATCGCCGATTTTGATCTCCGTCCAGCCGTGCGGCGTCACCCCGCCCTTTTTGGATTTGATCTGTCCGGTAGCCACCCTGGACTCATAGCCAAGCCCTTTAGCCAGATAAGCGAAACCGGAAGCAAACCGATAACAGTTTCCTTTTCCGGTAGTCAAGATATCCGCGGCATAAGTCCCGGTCCAGTCCCCGGAAGGCTTTTCATAGCTTCTCTTATAGCTGCAGCGGTCCATCATATAATCGTAGCAGGCCCTCAGCTTCTGTTCCTGCGTCATTTCCGGCGTCACGATCTCGGACAGAATCTGGCTGACCAGCATCTGCAGCGGAGAAACCTCTGTGGGCAGCGGCTGTCCCACCTGCGGGATGAGTTTGCCGTCCTTTCCCAGAAGCCAGGTCCCTATGGCCGTATCCGCCGCCATCGTTCCGTCCTCCCGGAAATAGTAGAGGTCTTCCCCCAGAGTGAGCCAACCGGTATACAGCCTGCCCTCCGGCAAAAGATAATAGACTTTATCCTCCACCTGCGTCATTCCCGTCTGGATATAGCCGTTCTGATCCACATGATAGCTCAGCCCCAGGATCTGGATCCATTCATCCTGCGCCCAGGTTCCGTCCGCGTTTTTCCACATCACGCCCTGGGGCATCTGTACGAAACCGAACGAAACGCTTTCCTGCGCGCGCACTGTCATCTGGCCTCCCAGAAACAGGCCGGCCGCCGCGAGCAGCCCAGCCAACCATATCTTGTATCTGTTCACCTTTCCTCTTCCTCCTCACTCCACGCAGTATCCGTCTGCATCAAAAGTACATTCCTGGCCCTCCACTGTGACCGTCGTATCCGTATAATAAGTGCCGTCCTCCAGACGGTATTTCCAGCCGTTATCGTCCTTTTTCCAGCCTGTGATCTCCACGCCCTCCGTCATATAGGAGTCCAGCCCGATGGCCTCCCTGGTCGCGTCATCCTGGAAATGCCACCACTCGGAAATCAGATCGTTGAAACCTACACCCTTCATATACTCCGCCAACAGATTCGCGTTGCCGTTATTCTGCGTCAGCGCCGCGTGCCAGCTTAAGTCGTGCATGTCCGTCTGCATCGTCAGATCCTGGCCGTTGTCCAGCCGCTCCAGCGTCAGGTCCACGGCGATCCCGCGGTTGTGAGCGGAAACCGAGGCTGCCAGGAAACTGCCCAGCCGGAAATTCTCGTTCAGCATGACCATGCTGTAGGTCTGCATATTCTCCTGCAGATAGAGCTTCCCGTAGGTCAGTTCCTCCGCTGAGAGGGATTTGAGCAGCATCAGCTCATCACGGGAAAACCGCGCGAACTTCCGGAGCATCTCCGCCGTAGGCGCTGCGGACGGAACGGGTTGACCTGCTGTCGGGTCCGCACTCGGTACGGTCTGTCCGATGCCAGCCGCGGGATCCGTTCCCGGAATTGCCTGGCCGGCCGCCGGATCCGCACCGGGCACGCTCTGCCCTGCTGCGGGATCCGCTCCGGGAATGACCTGACCGGTCGTGGGATCTGCCGCCGGAAGCATCCCTTCCGCCGTATAAAACCGTCCCTCCGCCGTGCGGTCTGCATTTCCATCTGTCCGGGACAGATCTGCTCCTTCTATCCCGTCGTTCTCTGCCGAAACAATGCTGTCCTCTCCGTAAAACAGTCCCGTCGCGATCAGGGAGTCCAGGGAAAGAGACCGAAATACAGCGAACTCCTCCGCGCTCATGCCGCGCAGCAGAAGCATGGAATCCACAGAAAGAGACCGGAGGGCCACCGCCGTCGCCTGTGTCAGGCTCCGCATCTGCAGCTCCATAGGCGTCATATTTTTCAGCATGGCGAGAACCTCCGGCGTCAGGCCGCCATATGTGCCCTGTGTCCCCTGACTGCCCTGATTTTCGCCTTCCTCCCCGCCGCCTTCTCCGCCGGCAGAAAGATCCTGTCCGTCCGCCGCCGGCTCGCTCTGTTCCTTCTTCTCCGGAACCGGATAATTCATCAGCCCTTCCATAGTGCTGTACAGATAGCGAGAGGCCTCATTGGGACGAAACGCATCATAAATATGCAGACAGTATCCATCCTCCCGGACATTCTCGGCCGCCTGCAGAAGCTTTGCGGTACAGGGATACAGATACGGCACCAGGTAATCATGATTCCCCAGATAGATCCCTTCATAGCCGCGCACTACGCCGTCTGTAATATTCGGAATATCGTATCCGTGCACCCGAAAGATGGAACGATAACTGTTCTCAATGCTGTAATCGCACAGATCACCCAGATACTCCGGAAGATTGATCATACAATAATTGGAATCCACATATCCGTAAGTCCCTTTGTAACGGACCTGGAACCGCCCGTTCTCCTCACCCAGCACACAAAGCGCCGTACCCTCCGGGATCTGCGCCAAAGAACCGGAGCCATCCGCATCCGAAGTCAAAGTGAGCGTTATGACAGGCCACACCGTACAATACAATATGGAAAGATCCGTACGGAAGCGCACCTCCGCAGGCTCCGTTACAAACTCTCCCGCGTCCCGCTGCGCCTCACTGTCATAGGCAACCACGCGGAACCGCATCTCCGTGCTGGAGGCGAGCCGTCCCGTCTCGTACTGCATCGACTCCGCAGTGCTGTCATATACCTGCCGGGTTTCCCATGCCTGATCCCGCTCCGACCACTGCTGCACCTCATAATATTCGCCGCCAGTCCGTTTCCAGCCGAACCGGTACTGACATTCTCCTGTTTTCTCCCAGACGAGCCCCAGTTCGCTGTTCTGATAGACCAGATAGCTCTGATCGATCTCCGCGGTCTCCGACATCCCGCTGTAGAGAACATAGTCTTCCCCTTCCCGTCTGACACGCACTGCCAGACGGACCGAACCGTCCCAGCCGGCATCGTTGATCTGATCCGTGAAATTCAGCTCGACCTGTCCTCTGTCCGTGATGGAAAGCAGCTTCCATTCGCCGCTGTTATCCATCATATAGACTTCATATTTATCTCTCGCATCGGTAGCCCAGCTCACCATCATGACGTTGCCTTCACTGTCCGTGCCCTTTACCAACATGGGCGCGTCCAGTTCCACAGGCACGACGGTCACCTGCCGTTCAAATCCTTTGAGTTCAAACTCGCGTCCCAACAGGGATACACTGCGGACCGCCTGAAACTTCAACCCAAGCTCTTCCCCCGCCGTAATCCCTTCCAGGACCAGCTCCGTATCATCGAACTGTCCGCAGTACGTATAATCCTCAGCCGCGGGATCGTACCGAAAAACCTGACAGTCATCCAGACCTTCCGCCTCCGGCCATACCAGGGACATGCGATCCCCTTCCAGACAGATTTCCAAATCCCCTCCGCCAAGCTCCAGACGCAATGTATGCAAATACCAGGAAAAAACGCCGGATGTTCCCAGCGTCAGGACCAGCGCGACGACAGCAATGCAGCCAAGAGTGGCCAGCGCCTCAATAATCATCCGCCTTCTTCTTCTGCGCCGTTCCAACCCGGTGGCCTTTGTCTCATAGCCGATCGGATTGTACCTTCTCAGCCTGTATGCTTTCCTACGCTTTTTGCGCATCAGAATATTACGCTCCTATCTCTAAACTCCCGATGTCCACAGTCCATCTAGGATATTATAACACCATACCGTTTTTTTGCAACCTTTAAAAAACGAATAAATCGCGTATACAGCGCACGTATCATAACCATTTCGCAAAAAAAACGCAATTTCGCGTCAAGCGGCAGACCCCCTGCAGAAAAAAAGGGAGAGAATAACGTGACGCCGCCTGAATTCTGGAGCAATTTCACGGGCATGTCAATTCCCTTTTTCATCGCTTCCAGCAATAAGCGTCCTCGTCGTTTCCGCTCCCTCTTCGCGTTCAGATCAGCTTTTTCCGAAAAGCAAAACATCTGGATCCCGTTTTTAAAAGAATTCCGCCTTCCAAAAAACGGTCCCCTTCCCCTTATTTCCGACTCATCTCCATGAGCTTGGAACGCATGGCATCCTCGATCTGCACCAGTTCCGCCTCCGCTTCGCGGCGCTTCGTGCGCCCATCCTCCTGAATACGCATC
This sequence comes from uncultured Eisenbergiella sp., assembly GCA_947626725.1. GTDB lineage: Bacteria > Bacillota > Clostridia > Lachnospirales > Lachnospiraceae > Gallintestinimicrobium. Next base: position 1,492 of record CANQTI010000016.1, on the reverse strand, counting down.
ACCTCATCCAACGTGGAGATCAGCGTCTCGTTCGTCTGCTTCAGCGTTTCGATGTCCACGATACCCCGTTCAGATTCCTTCGCCGTCTCCACGGTAGCCATTTTCAGGGTCTCCGCGTTCCTGCGCAGCAGCTCATTGGTCATATCCGTCACTTCCCGCTGCGCCTTCGCGGCCTTTGCTGAATGGTCCACGCCGATGGCCAGCACCATCTGACTCTTCCAGAGCGGTATGGTGTTCACCAAAGTAGACTGGATCTTTTCAGACATCACGGTATCGTTGTTCTGAATCAGGCGGATCTGCGGCGCCATCTGCATCGCCACGGTCCGGGTCAGCTCCAGATCGTAAACCTTCTTCTCGAAGCGGTTGCAGAGCTCCGCCATGTCCTTCGCCTTCTGGGTATCCTCGGGAAGACCGCTGCGCTCCGCCCGCGCCAAAAGCTCAGGCAGCTCCTTCGTGCGAACCTCTTCCAGCTTCTGTTTCCCCGCCAGAATGTACATGGACAGCTCTTTGTAATAGTTCAAATTCAGCTGATACATCTGGTCCAGCATAGCCGCGTCCTTTAAGAGCTGGATCTGATGTCCCTCCAAAACCTTACAGATACGATCCACATTTCCCTCCGCCTTTGCGTATTTTGCCTTCATGCTGGCAAGGCGGTTTGTGTTCTTTTTAAAGAGTCCCAGGAAGCCCTTTTCTTCCTCTTCCTCGTCGATGCTCTTCAGCTCCGTGACTACCATGGCAAGGCTGTCACCGATCTCTCCCAGATCCTTGGTGCGCACATTGCCCAGCGCCGCCTCCGAGAAATCCGCGATCTTCTTCTGCGAGCTGGCGCCGTACTGCAGCACCATCTGAGAATTGGTGATGTCGATTTGCTTCGCGAACTCATCCACCATCCGCTGCTCTTCCGGCGTCAGGGCAGCCTTCATATCCTCCGCCGCGTCCTTTGCCTCAGGCTTTTGCACCGTTTCCGCCGCGACCTCCTGCTTCTCCTGCGGGAAGGGCTCCAGCGTGAGCGTGGGCGCTTCTTTTAACAATGCCTCCAGATCCGTTGCCATTTTGCCATACCTTCTTTCTTCCGTTTCTCTATTGTCATGTGCCATGAAAAACACCGCTGCGCTCACGGGCGATCCGTATCAAAATCCTTCTGCCCGTATCCGTCCTGCGCCAGGACCGTCTTCAGCACCCTGGCGTCGGCCGTGGCCTCGAGAGCCGCGTCCTGATACATGTCGTCCAGCAGCTTTTCAAACGCCTGATTGATGGTGTCCATCGTCCTTTCGATCTCTTCCCTGGCGCCCTTTATGTTCTCTCCCTGTACCCCGGCCCGCTCAAAATCCGCATAGGATTCCACCAGCTTCACTGTGGCGGGCAGATAATAATCCATGAATTTGCGCATCTGCGGACATTTTTCCGGATGCTTCTTGAGCACCATGAAAATGCGCTGGAGCAGATAATCCAGCTGATACAGCTTGTTGGAGATCACCTCTCCCGGGATCTG
>CANQTI010000015.1 GCA_947626725.1 uncultured Eisenbergiella sp. | reverse complement strand
ATTTCATTATCGTATAGATTGACCGCTTTTTCTAAGCATTACCTTATCAAAATCGCGCAGAATCGACCATTTATTTTTGTTTCGTCCGTTTTCCGGTCCATCGGCGCAACAACAGTCCGATTTTTGCGCATGAGTTTTGTGCATTTTGTCAATCGCGTTTCTGCATTCCGTTGAAAAAGGACGGATTCTCCCGCGTTTTTTAGGGAAAAAGAAGAAATATCCCAAATTTTACGGTTGCTTTTCTGCGCATGTCCTGTTATATATAAAATAAGAAGGGTCCGCGGGCAAAAGAGGGCCCGGACTCGCGGTGCGATCTCATGCGGCCGCGCATTTTCGAACATCAACGTTTTTCCGGGTCCGGCGCATTTCAGGCGGCCGTTTCCCGGATATCACTTTTTTACACATATCCGCGAGGTGAAGATTATGGCAAAGCAGAAAAATGTTTTCACCGAATACCGCAACTACGATCTGCCTCTTTCCTTTCCCGTCCTGCTGCTCTCCGGCGATTACTGGCGCATTTCCGATGTGCCCAGCGGGCGGCTGCATTTTCACAACTGCCTGGAGATCGGCGTCTGTCATTCGGATTCCGGTTCGCTGGAATTCTACGGGATCCCCGCGCCCTTTCGCGCCGGGGATGTGACCGTGATCCCCCGCAACGTTCCCCATACCACCTATTCCGACGCGGGGCTGGCCAGCCACTGGTCCTGGCTGTTTCTGGACCCAAAAGAGCTGTTTAAGGATTTTCTGCCCAAGGGATGGAAAAACTACGATCTGCTCACCTACGGATTTTCGAATTACAGATTTATTTTTAATAAGGAGGAATTCCCGGAGATCCACCAGACGCTGCTGCTGGCGATCCGGGCGATGGAGGAACAGAAGCCCGGCTATCAGTTAGCGGTGCGGGGCCTTCTGCTGGCGCTCTATATCGAGATCTACCGGTTTGAAAGCACCTGCGCCTCCGGCGGGGAGACGCTGAACGCAGAAGACATCAACAGGCCGGGGACATCGGCTCCGCTCTCCATCGCACCGGCCCTGGATTATGTAGAGAACAACTATATGCAGCAGTTCTCCATCGAATACCTGGCGCAGCTGTGCCACTGGAGCCCCACTCACTTCCGGCGGATGTTCCACGAGATCATGGGAACCTCCCCGCTGGACTATGTGAACAGTACGCGCATCCTGAAATCCTGCTCTCTGCTGTGCAGCACGCAGGAATCCATTCTGAACATTTCGGAAATGGTGGGCTTCCAGTCCGTTTCCAGCTACAACCGCTGCTTCATCAAGGTCATGCGGATCTCTCCCCGGGAATACCGCAAGCAGATCAGCCACGCGGATTCCAGCGTCCGCAGTCAGGCCATCCTGGAGTATTCCGGGTGGATGCATCCGGAATGAAGCACGCTCACCCGTATACACCAGCCGGGCAGTGCACGCCCCGGCTGATTCTTTGGCACAAGGGGCCGCTGCAAAATAGATGAGTAATCACCTATGGGGCAACGGCTCCTTTTATGCTTAAAACAGAAAACGGGCCCCAAAGAGCCCGTAATCCGTGGTATGATGAATTTTGCGGATGTCTTTTTATTTCTTTTTCTTTCTGTAAAGGATCACTCCCGCGCCGAGCGCGATCGCTGCCAGCAGGAGCACCACCCACGCTTCCACATGGCTTTCGTCGCCGGTACGCGCGCCCAGGTTGCCTCTCCGGTCTCCCAGGTTGCCTCTCCGGTCTCCCAGATTGCCATTGTCATCGCCGGGCCCCGGTTCATCGGATTCCTCCGGCTTCTTCTGATTCACAAAGCCAACCGCACTGTTCTCGCCGGCGGTGATCACGCCGCTGTCCCCAGTAGCATATGTCACATAGCCGTTCTGATTCGCATCTGCTTCGACTACCGCGAAGCCTACGCCTTCCGGCAGGCCGTCCGCTGTAATGCTGCCTCCATCCCCAAGGCTGAAGGCGGCCTCGCCGCCGACAAATGTCATTCCCCCATACGTTCCGTTGATACTGCTGTCTGTCAGCTTCACAACAAAGGTAAACGTCTCGCCGTTATAGCCTTCTCCCTGCACGGACTTCATCACCGTCAGGCTGCCTGTTCCGGGCTTCTTTCCCGGAGGCGGAGTCTCGGGCTCTGTTCCCGGAGGCGGGGTCTCTGGTTCTGTTCCCGGAGGCGGGGTCTCTGGCTCTTTGTTTCTGGTGTTGGTAAATTCCGCATATGCCGTTTCGCCCGTCGGGATCGTTCCTCTGGAACCGGTAGATCCGGTGCTATAACCGTCCTGATCGGCTTCCTGTTCATGCACGGTGTAGGTGATTCCGCCGGGAAGTCCCGTGGCCGTCCTGCTTTCTCCGTGCTTCAGCTCGATGTCAGCCCTTCCGTCTCTGAACGCCATGTCACCATAGGTTCCGGAAATGCTGCTGTCGGAAAGTTCCACCGTGAAATGGAAGTTCCGGTCATACTCCGCATTATCGCCGGACACGAGCTTCCTGACGGTCAGGCTGCCTTTGGTGGGTTCCTTATAGTTCTCAAATCCGGCTGTCGCTTCTCCGCCGGCCGGAATCTGCCCGGCAGCGCCGCTGGTACGAACCGTATATCCATCGACCGTCTCTTCTGTCACCGTATAAATAATGCCCGCCGGCAGATATTCTGCCTTTTTACTCTCACCGTGCTTCAGCCATAATTGTGCAGTACCGTTTTCAAACGTCATGTCCCCATAGGTTCCGGAGATGCTTTCGCTCAGTTCCACCGTGAAATGGAACTCCCGGCTGCGATCGCCCTCTTCGCCCGTCACCGTCTTGCTCACGACCAGGCTTCCGGTCTCTTTCGTGGGGTTCTCTACTTTATTGGTCTGTTTCGTTTTGTTACCGACTGTTACGGAAGCACCGTTGACAACCTCGCCCTTCTCCAGCGCTTCTTTCTTCACTCTTACCTTGACCCATACCTCTCCGCACGCTCTGGCTTCCTGGCTGCCCAGATCCCAGGTAACGGTATGGTCGCCGGAATTGTACCGGCCGCCGTCGCTTGCCTCCACATACTCCACATTCGGGTCAAGCTGATCCGCAACGCTCACGTTTGCCGCCACGGGCTCCTTGGTTTCGGTTTCATCCACCGCATCATTCTGCCATGTGATCGTATAGGTGATCTCATCATACAGGCCTACTGCAGGGCCCCGGTACAGAATATTGCCGTTTCCATCCTGGATCTCGATCTGCTCGCCGCTCACGTCTTCGCCGTTGATCTGCGTTTCTCTCTTCTCCGGCTCCATGGGATTCTCGATCACGCGGGTCTTCACTTCCGGATTGTTCCCGACCTTCACGCCGGCCTGATTCCGGACACGCTCATCGTATTTCGTATCGCTCGGCTGTGCGTCGGGATCCTCATAGCTCCAGAACTTCTCCGCATCTTCATTGACGCGGACTCTCAGGGCGACTTCACCTTCGCTGTCCGTCTGACCTTCTGCAGGCCTGTTCTTCAGCACCCAGGTCACCGTATGCGTCTCGGGATCATAGGTAATCGTTATCTCCCCGTATGCATCTTCGCCGGTCGCCGTGATGACACCTTCTGTCCTCACACTCTGCCGGGTCTTCATTTCCCCGATCTTTTCCACTTCCGCCGTGGACGCATTGACGATCACTTCCAGCGAAATGACGGATGTCGAATAACTTTCTCCTTCTGCACCTTCTTCTGTTTCTGTGGTTTCTTCTTCGGAAGATTCCGTTTCCGTGCTTTCTTCTTCAGATGACTCCGTTTCTGTAGTGCCCTCCTCAGAGGATTCGGTTTCTGTAGTACCCTCCTCAGAGGATTCGGTTTCTGTAGTGCCTTCTTCAGAGGATTCTGTTTCTGTGGTGCCCTCTTCAGAGGATTCGGTTTCTGTAGTACCTTCCTCAGAGGATTCGGTTTCTGTAGTGCCTTCTTCAGAGGATTCCGTCTCCGTGGTGCTTGCTTCGGAAGATTCCGTCTCCGTGGTGCTTGCTTCGGAAGATTCCGTCTCCGTGGTGCTTGCTTCGGAAGATTCCGTCTCCGTGGTGCCTCCTTCGAAGGACTCCGTTTCCACCGTACCGCCAGAAGACCCGTTCTCCGCGGCGCCATTGCCGGAAGGATTCCCTTCCGAATCGTTATCTCCGCCTTCGGGTTCCTCTGCCTTCTCCTCCAAAGGAGCGCTCTGCCCGATTCCATCGGCTGAGAACTGTACCGCCAGGCCTATCGTCCTGCTGCTGTACGCGGCAATGGGTTCCGTCGAACCTGTTCCATCGCCTTCTGTGCCGTCTCCCGCGCTCTCCGTTCCGGATGTCTCCGTATTCGTATCTCCGTTTCCGGAGCTGTCGGCTTCCGAAGCTGTATTCCCGTTTGCAGGATCCGTCGTATCCGCTCCGGAATTTCCGTTTCCGGGATCGTCCACTTCCGTACCCGTGCCGCCGGTTTCGTCCGCTTCCGTACCCGTGCCGCCGGTTCCGTTCGCTTCCGTATCCGTGCTGCCGGTTCCGTTCGCTTCCGTACCCGTGCTGCCGGTTCCGTTCGCTTCCGTACCCGTGCCGCCGGTTCCGTTCGCTTCCGTATCCGCATTCCCGGTTCCGTTCACTTCCGTATCCGTGCTGCCGGTTCCGTTCGCTTCCGTACCTGTACTGCCGGTTCCATTCGCTTCCGTATCCGCATTTCCGGTTCCGGATGTCTCCGAGCCCGTTTCCGTTCCGTCAGAATTTCCGGATCCGTTCCCGTCCCCGGCTTCCTCCAGCGCGGCACGGATCTCAATGATCCTGCCGTCCTTCCCGATCCTTCCTTCTACTTTAAATTCATCGTTCAGCGTCTGCGTCAGTTCATAGGTCGCTCCGACCGGCAGATCTTTGATCACCACCGTCTGCCCGGGCGCCAGTTCGATCGTCTGATTTTCTGCGCTCCATTCACCGGTCTCTACGTTCTGCTCTTCGGTCTCTTCGGATTCCGTTTCTCCGGTTCCCCGGGACTCTGTTTCTCCGGTCTCTCCGGTTCCCGTTTCCCCGATTTCCTTAAGTTTTGTTTCCCCGATTTTTTGGATCCCCGTCTCTCCGGTTTCCTCGGATTCCGTTTCTCCGGTTTCCTGGGACTCTGTTTCTCCGATCTCTCCGGTTCCCGTTTCCCCGGTTTCCTTAAGTTTTGTTTCCCCTGTTTTTTGGGTCTCCGTCTCTCCGGTTTCCTCAGATTCCGTTTCTCCGGTTTTTTGAGTCTCCGTCTCTCCAGTCTCTTTCGATCCCGCATCACCGGTCTCTTCGGACTCCGCCGGTTTGTCCTCCGCGGAGTTCGTCACTTCGTTCTCCGCAGACTCCGTTTCTCCCGTCTCCGCGGACGTCGTCCCTTCCGTTTCCTCCGGCTGATCCTCCGGCACGCTCTTCTGCTCCAGCAGATCCTGCGCATAGAGGACTGCTTCTTCTTCCTTCTGCGGGGCCGCTCCCGTCTTTTCCCAGGCATACGTTCCCGTCAGCGCCTTGCCGTCGGCATCGAAAAGCTTCAGTATGAACACGAGTCCATCCGTGATCTCCTCATCGCCATCCAGGCTGATCGCCAGGTTCGCGTTCCCCTGCTTCGCATTGTCTTCCGCGATCAGTTCCACATCGCCGAAGCTCGCTTTCAGGAAATCGGAGCCGGGATCCAATTTATCCGTTATGGTGACGGTCGCCGCCTCTTTCTCGTAGTTCCTCCAGGTGACCACATAGTCGATGATGCTGCCAACCGATACGATACTCCCTTCGCCTGGCTCCTTCTCCACTTTCTCTACCTTAGGCGTCGGATTCTCGATGGTTTCCGTTTTCACCGCAGGGTTATTTCCAACCTGCACTATGGCTTGGTTGTCTACCTTGCCCTTCGGCGTGGCCTTTTCATTGACCTTCACCCGCAGCGTGACTTTGCCGGAGGCTCCGGGCTCTTGATCTTTCAATGTCCAGGTAACGGTACGTGTCTTATCGTTATAAGCACCGTCGTTATCGGATCCCACATAATCTACGCCCGCATCAAGCGTATCCGTGATGATCACATCGGCGTTCTCATTCAGCGCGTTCTTCCAGGAAATCTCATATGTGATCACATCGCCCACATACACCAGCGGGCCGGTATAGGTATTCTCTGTCCCTTCTTTCTCTTCGAGGTCAGGGTTTTCACTGTTCGTTCCGCCGTCCTCTCCCGCTTCGATCTTCGTCTCCGTCTTGGACGGGATCGGATTTTCAGGTTTCTCCGTCACATCGGAATGATTGCCGACCTGTACTCGGGCCTGATTGACCACTCTGTTGTCTGGAGCTTCATCCAGTTCTTCCTTTTCATCGGTCGCATCGCTGTTGTAATCCCAATTCTCGCGGGCCTTGTTATTCGTCTTGACGACGAGTTCTACTGTGCCGGCTGCTCCCCTCGGCTGTTCGCCCAAATCCCATGTGACAAGATGCTCCTTATCGTTGTAGGAGATGGTGTACGTACCACCATTTAATGTGCCATTGACGTTATCGGAATTCGGCTTTAACTGAGGCTGCCCATCACCTTTCAGCGCAGCGGAAACAAAATCCACACCGGGATCCAGCTTATCCGTGATCACGACCTTTGCATTACCTGTCCGGTAATTCCTCCAGTCGATCTCATAGGTGATCTCGTCTCCGATTCCCACCATTGCGCCATTGCCAGGTGTTACTTCCTCCTTCTTCGGATTCGGCGTCGGATTTTCAACCGTTTTGGTCTGCTGTTCCGGATTATCATTCACCTTTACCCAGGCGGTATTCTCCACCTGTCCTGCCTTAACGGCGCCATCCTCTACCTGTACCACCAGTTCCACATAACCGGCGTTCAGAGACTTTCCTGTTGCTTCCGCATAGTGTACTCCGGCGCGCTTTCTCAGAGTCCAGGTAACCTCGTGTTTTTCCTGATCATATTTGATATGGATCAAGCCGCCGATATCCTTTGTGGGTTTCTCTGTTTCCTCGTATTCCTTCGTACCCGGTTCTTCCAGCAATACTGGTTTGCCGTCATATCCTGTATACGCAGCGGAGACAAAGGAGACATTCTTATCCAGCGGATCCCGGATTATCACATCGGCAGGGCTATCCTCGTAATTCATCCAGTCAATGCGATACTTGATCCGATCTCCCTCGAATACGACCGGTCCTGTCCAGACGCTCTCTTTTTGGGCTTTCTCTTCTTCTGTCAGATCCCGGGGATTGAGGTTGTCACCTTCTTTCACACTTTCTGTCTTCTTATCACCTCCATATTGACTGTCATAGCTCTCCGCTTCCGTGTCATGCTCGATCTGCGTCTCGGTCTTATCCGGCTCGCCCACAGGGTTCTTGACGATATTCGTATAATACTGATTCTCTCCTACCTGAATCAACGCACGGTTGCGCACCAGGAAATCGGATCCTTTCCCATCCGCTCCCACATCATAATTCCAGTATTTCTCCGCCTTTTCGTTGACCTCCACGACCAACTTAACAGTGCCTTTTGCGGCCCCAGGCTGCTCGCCCAGATCCCAGCTCACGGTACGGCTGTCTTCATCGTAAGAAATCTCAAACGGCGCACCATTCAGCTGGCCGGAAACGCTCTTGTTCCCCGCCGTAAGTTCTGCGCCAGACACCCCAGACACGCTCGCGGAAGAAAAATTCACGCCCTCATCCAGCAGATCCTCGATCGTCACATGGGCAGAGTCCGCTGTCCCGTCCGCCTTGGTCGCATTGTTATTCCAGTCAATCTCATATGTAATGAGATCCCCTACCTTGACACTCGGATAAAACTCTCCCTTCATCGGGTCTACATGCTGCCCGTTGACTTCGGTCTCCTTTTTACTGTTGTTCCAACCGTTGATGAAATGGATCGATTCCTCATAAGCGGAAGTGGATCCGTAGTTTTGAGTCGGAACCCTGTATTTACCGGACGTACTTACATACTTCTCGCTGGTATACTCACTGGTTTTATCCGACGCATAATTATGCAGTGCGCGGGTAAAACCAAAACCATTTTTCTTATTTTCTTCGCTGAGAATTTCCGTCACGCAATATTGCGTGCCGCTGGGCATACCGCTGAACAGAAGTCCCTCACCGTCACTGAGTTCGAAATAGGACATATTCTTCGGAGGGGCTACCGCCTTTTTCTCACCATCTATCCAGGGCCATCCCGCAGGCACTTCAAAGCCCTCCGGCAATGCGCCGCCTCCATTTCCCTCTGTCCCAAAATAAAGCGACTTCGTCAGATACACCGTTTCAAATTCATACCCCTGCTCAGACGTCACCTGGATCGCCGTACTGTTCGGATCGGTGGGATCATATCGGATAACGGGGATTTTGCCCGTCCCGGGCGTCATATGGCCTTCCGGAGCATCCGCATACTCCACCGGGACCAGAGAATACTTTGTCAGGGAAAACGTGCTGATCCCCTCCTTTGCATCCGCGTCAACCCCTTCGGAAACACCTCCATTTTCCAGATTCGATCTGTATATCCGATAAACGTTCCCGTTCCCGGTTTCTCCATCAGCCAGATTGTTTCTCAGGTATACATAATATCCGCCGCCCTGCTTCGGCTCGCCGTTCTGATCTACTTCGACCTCTCCGCTGCCGTTTGCCGCGCTGTACTGCAGATAGCCGCGGTTGCTGAGCACAAGATCGATATACTCGATACGTCTTCTCCAGATATTGGAATCATCGTCATTGCGGGTGACCACAATGGCATTTCGCAAATCCGTAAACCCGTTATAACCGGATGCCGCGGATGTGCCGCCTCCTTTGATCTCGATGATATATCCAAATTTCTCTTCTTTCTGCCCGTCCGCAATCTTCTCGCTGTTATCCAGAACGGTCTTCTTTACCAGCATCAGTGTGTCCGAAATCGCCAGTCGTCCATTATTGCCCAGATACTCGTTGATGGTCACTTTTCCACCTTGAAGCGTAGAGGAAGGACTGACCGTGGGCAGATATACATTGTTGGAAGTGCGGGTCTTATTTCCCTCATAGTACCCATTGCTATATCCGAGCCCATCGCCTTTCCCGGTCACTTCTCCCTGCATCTCCCCGGTGCGCAGTCCGCCGGTTTTGACCGCAATGACCCAGCCATTTCCCGGGTTCTCGCCGTATGGCCGATAGGCGACAGAGGCTGTCTGATCCGTATTATACCAGCAAAGCATTTCATCGGCTGTGATGGAAGCACCATACCCCTCACCCAGGCCAAGTTCCGTTCCCTTTCTGGAAACAACATACTGTACGGGCTCAGGTTTATCGCCAACATTTTCGTAGTATTCGATCAGCAGATAATAATACCCGTCTTTAGAAAGAGATCCCTTCTCTTTTATCAGATCGCTCTTTACTACAACGACCTGTCCTTCTTTTCCCGTTGAGGGAAGCGATTCTGCAATTTCGAGACCTTTTCCCCCTGTCCACGTCGCCGGATTCTGAATCTCCTGCCATTTCCCGCCAGTATATTCATAGGCCTTCTGATAAAGGGGCAGCGGCTTCTGGAAGAAATAGTAACGGTTCTTTATGCTGGGAGAAAATGAAACAACCGGATCCCCATATGTATAATCCTGCGTTGTCGTCTGATAACCGTCATACCTCGCCTCCGAATACCAGTTGGAGAAGAAGAATACATCCCCCTCGCTTAATAACTGATTAGCCTCCAGCTTATTATTATTCCACTGGGTTTTATTTCCTTCTGTAATAATCTTGTAATGATCCAGATAACCGGCGCTCAGTTTGGTCATGTCCACAGAATGCCCGTCTTCCGTCATCAGATCGCTTTGAATCCCCACATCATAAAACAGCCGGAACGGCAGATCTTCATGCGAGGCCGCCCCTTTATTCGTGCGATATTCGCCGTTTGATTCGCTGTAATCAATCGTCACCTTGCGGATCGGCACCACCGAAACCGGGACGTTGACAAATAATGCCTCGTCATATCCCGTACCGGACATGATACCGCTCGAATCCACCAGCGTATCGTTATAGTTGCCGGTATCTTCTACCCACACACGGACATCGCTGAGTTTATATACGCCGTCAAAATTGGTATAATAGGAATTGGGTTTCGGGTCTGTGTCCTGAATCGTTTTATTATCTTTCCAGGCTTCCAGTTCTGCGTCTGTTCCATAAGCCGGATTCATCCGCAGTTTATCGCGTTCCGTACTCTCCAAATCAAGACGATATATCGTATATATGGTATTTCGGAATTTACTATTCTGCTCTGCCTCCATTTCCCCCGTTTCCGGAATAGAGGACACGAACTGCCGCGCCGTATTCGGCCCTATGTAGTATGTCCATCCCTCATCCCATACTCCATTCTTAGAATGAGTGGTGGGGATAGAACCATCATAAGTGTCATCGGCTCCATACCACCCTTCCTTAAACTCGCCGCCGTCATTGTGTGCGGAATAAAATCTATAGTCAAATACCGCAGCTTTAACTTCGCCGTATCTTTGGCCAAACAGCACTATGCTGTCCACATCTTTGACCTCCATGTATTTTCCCATGGGGTCCATATATGTAACAGCGTCCTCGGCATCCAGGTCATTTTTCCCGCCTACCGGGGTGAAGACGGGCTGATTGATCTCATTAATAATCTCTTCAAAAGCACTTTTAATTTGATCGGCCCCTTCTATCGCCGTTTCGGCATAGTATGCCCGCTTGATATAGTTGATATTCTTCTTGACATCCTCATCTGTCAGTCCATAGGGGTTATCATCCGTCTTTTCGCCCGTTAAATGCGGAAAATTCTCCGACCGATCCTGTACTGGACGCGCATAATACGCATTGTCGTGTATAGTCGTAATATCCTTAATAGACAATTCATGTTTTCCGTCATTCAACAGGCCGCCATGTCCTTTAAAAAGATCTTCCGTAAGCAGGCGCTCACTTTTCATTTCAGTCATCAGGCCGTGTATCTCACTCCAGGACTGATACTTAAAAGTGCCTGCAGAATTTCCTTTTTCCCATTCCGTATAGGCATCATACGCGTCTGTCATTCCCAGAATGATAGCAGACCCTGTATTGTAGCCCTTGATAGACGCTGGCTCTGCACCCCCCGGTTGCTTATTATTGTATACAGTATCCTCCCATCCCAGCTTCGTGGCATTGGTCACATCGGATCTAGTAATATATCCGGCATCTTTCAACCAGGTCTTATTGAAATACATACCTGGATTCATGGTCGGACCATTGGTCGTGATATAATCCTTCCCATTATTTAAACTTTCTTCCGTGATCGTATCTTCCGCATGATCCTTGATGACGGTTGCCGGGCTTGTAATGTCTACAGATACAGAATACACGGAAAGGGCCGTATCCCCATACGCTTTCTCAACTGCGGCCTTATGATAAGCGGCCGTCATCAGAGTATGTAAAAGCATGTATTTGTGCGTAGATCTATAGGTGTCTGCAAAATCTTTCATGGCCTCCAGCCACTGGTCATTTGGCTTCTTTGTTTGATAGGGTTCCTCCTTTTGCCCTTCATTCCAGCCTATCTGCTCATATTTTTTTGTGACAGCATTAAAATGGACAAACTGTTCCCATGTTTTACCATTACTTTTCGCTGTAGGATTATACCAGTCCTGGATAAAAGACTGGAATTTGTTTCCCGGTTCATTAACCAGTCCATAGCTTTCCATTACCGGATTGGAAAAAGGCCCCGTTAGAGAATCCGTAGCGGAACCGTCTGTCAATACAACCATGGCAGGAACATATTGATAGGTTTCTGTTCCAAGCGTGACTGTTTTTTTCTCAACCTCCAACAGTTCCTTCATTCCCTGATAGATACCGGCATCTATATTTGTCGTACCATTGGCATAACTTACGGTACCACTACTAGCATAATCCGCATCCGTTTTAGGCAGCATCTTCCTCTCCACGCTCACAAAGCCCCCGCTCATTTGCCCAGAACTGGAGGCCTCCAAGCTTCCCCAGGAGGCATTGATGTACGATGTATATCCCTTATCCGCTATCTCCTGCTGATTCGGGGCATAATGCGCCATCGGAAGAATGGTTACAGCTGTATTTTTCTGGATTTCCTTCTTGTTGCTGTCTGTTTCCCCATTTCCAAAAAGCACCACAGCCACTTCATTATACTGGCTTGCCGCCATTAACGAATCAATTGCCCTGTTAATCGCCTCAACCGTCTTTCCGATACGGGTACCGCTTATATTGTCCGCTTTGGGACTTGCATACATCGTACCGGAATTATCAAACACAATCACCGTCCTCGTGGGCGGCACGCCGATCATTTCCTGGCTGGAACCGAGTACAGAAAAAGCGTGGAGGAAATCGCTGGAATTCGTAATGGTCGCATTCACCCCATCGTCTGCCTCTGACAGCGTAATGTCTCCCACCGAAACCGACTTATCCATCCACAGGCGGCCCGCATTGCGGGAGTTCACATCGAGGTTCAGCACATTCTGATAACTCTCCATCGTGATCGGATCGGCCACATATTTCGAGGCGCCCGGCGTTTTTCCCGATGTGTCCGCAGCCTCCACGATCCGCGGTATGCTGCCGATCCCGCTGAGCGACGGCAGTACCATACACAGACAAAGCAGCACTGCCAGCAGTCTGTGCGCTTTTGCATGTTCCATGATTCGTCTCATAAGATTTTACTCCTCCCATATACCCCGCCCTGTCCGGCGTTGTTCTATTCAAGGCTATCATATCGTGACCGTCATTTTTCCCAGCCGATCACCAGTTGTTCTTCGTTTATGATCCGTTCATAGGCCCGTTCGACCAGCACCATGATACTCGACCGGATCCCCTCATAGGTATTGCAGTACATTCGCCACAGGCATCTGGGATTCGCCTTTCCCTCGTCCAGTCCTGCCTCCCGGCCTACGCTGCTCACCATGTACCACATCGTCGAGCGCGACATCAGACCGCCCTCCTGTGTCTGGAGGATCGGGCCGGTACGGATGCCTTCCTCTGCGGCATAGTCGAGCAGTTCCTTCTGCATCGCCGTGGGAATATACAGAACCCGTTTCTGATTGTAGCTTTCGGGTTCCGCCCTTCCTTCCCGAACCGCCTCAACGGTAATGCATCCCAGTTCCTGAGTCCTGACGCCCAGGCTGCCCAGCACCTTGATCAGCAGATATTCCCTTTGCTTCCCCAGATTTCTGGCCGTTTTCAAAAGCCTCATATACTCCGTCCTGCTCAGTTCCGGCTGCAGCTCCTCGCCTTTTTCATAAAAATCCGTTTTCAGCCATTCCCGCTTTCCTATGTACTTCAGAAAGCTGTTGAGTATCGACGTCCTGGCGTTGATCGTCCGCCGCGAAAATCCCTGCTTCTGCAGCCAGTCGTACCATCCCAGCATGGAGGTCCTGCTGAGCACACCGCCTTCCGGCTGCAGGTACCGATACAGCCCTGTGAGCACCTGCCGATAGCTGCGAAGGGAACTCCTGCACCGGCCTTCCCTGTCCATTTCGGCGAGGAACCCATCGATCATATCCTTCGTCATCTTCACTTCGTCTTTTTCTGGCATCCCGTACTCCTTTTTTCCAGCGGCGGCCCGCTGCCCCTGGACAGCATCCCGCAGCGCGGAAACAGTCCATAATGAACATTTTGTGAGTCATTCGGCCTTTTTTCTGATCAGAAACGAGCGTACATTTCTGCAATACTAAATTTTCGTTATGAGGTGTGTCCGGGCGGGCTTTTCGAAGGGAAAATACCGTCTGTTCTTAACACGCTCTTTTTTTAGGATGAAAATGGGAAGTTGAAAAGAATGTAATTTTTCCGGTTAATTGACGGAACTTTTTTCTGAAATTAGCAAATATTTATATAGACAAAAAGAGGATGACTTGGTATAATGAGGCAAAATGGAATTATTGGTAAATTGTAAATTTTATCAGGCAGCACAGGATTCTATGCACCAGAATAGAGGGGAAATCTGATGATATCAGCAGGATTTCCCGGTATTCATTTGGTAGAAAGGTGATTTTGGACTCAAAAAACTCACAAAATGTTCATTTCGCCCTTTTCACCGAAAGCCATATCACGCCCTCAAGGCGTTTTTTTATTTCTTCCTTAGACTCTAATTTTCCCGCAGGCACAATCCGGTATCCCCCACCCCCTTTCAGACTACCAGCCCCATCCGTTCCAGAAGCTGCATATGTTCTTCTCCGCTCGCGATCAGATAAATCCGCGTCGTCTCAATGCTGCTGTGCCCCAGCAGATCCGCCAGCTTCACGATATCATGACTGGCCCTGTACCAGATCACGGCAAACAGATGCCGGAGATTATGCGGAAAGACCTTGGAGGCCTCCACGCCCGCTTCCGCGCACAGGGCCTTCATTTCCTGCCAGATCTGGCTTCTGGAAAGGCTTTTCCCGCTGCCTGTCAAAAACACCTCTCCCTGCGTGATGCCCTGTTTTTTTGCATACAGGATCAATTTTTTGCACAGCTTCCCCGGCAGGAGGATCGTTCGTATCTTTCCCTTCAGAGATATGTCCGCCCGTCTGGCCCGCAGGATATCCACCGTTATATATTTCACCTCCGATACCCGGATCCCGGTGGCGCAGATCGTCTCCATCAGCAGGGCGATGCGCTCCCGGCCCAGCTTCATCGCAGTCCTCACCAGGCGTTCGTATTCCATGCGCGTCAGTTCCCTGCCCGGCTCCCGGAACAGCCGCCGCTGAATATGAAGAAACTTCACCCTGCTTTCCCGCCACCCTGTAAATTCAAAAAAGGTGTTCAGCGCTGAAAGCATGGAATTCACCGTGACGGGCGCATAGTTCCGTTTCTGAAGATCGTTTTTCCAGGCGGCCACATTTTCCCTGGTAGCCGGCCGTTCCCCCAGCCATACAGAAAAAGCGCGGATATCCCGCATATATTTCTCCACGGTACCCTCGCTTTTTTCTTCCCGGATGAGAAAAGAACGGAAATCGGAAATAAGAGTTTCAGTGATCTGATAATTTTGGCTGTCCATAAAGAAATCCCCCTTGTATTTTTGAACGCAGGCCTTTGGGAAGACCTGCGTTCAGAATCTCTCTTTTTATTATGTGACTTTTTTCTGATTATACAATAAAGAATTACGACATGATGATCCAGAATTGCGCGATCATTTGCTGCAAATGCTCTTTTGATTCAGATAAAACCGGGGCGTACCGGCCCGGCCGCCAGTTCCTTTGCACGCTTCCTCCTCAGGCTCCTCCTGCATCAGCTTCGTGACGCGGGCGGTATGGCTCACGCTGTTGCCCGCCGCATTTGTTACCGCAACATCGATACTGTTGCCGCCGCCGAACAGGGGAACATCAAAAGAAAAATCTCCGTTGACCTCGATGATGAGCCCGTACCGGTCTTCCAGCGTGACAGAAAAATCATAGGTATCCTTATTCGTGAAATCGACCTTAGGAAAGGTGACGGTCGCGTCACTGCTCCCCGGACGGCTCTTTCGGATCATACCGCCTGAGGATCCGGCCGAACCCAAGGCACACGCCGACGCTCAAAAGCCCCAGCAGGAACATGACCAGCGCCGCGCCGGATCCCTTTCCAACGCCGAACAGCCGCGCCGGAAGTCCATTCGGATCCGTCCGCGCCATCCACGGCTCGCAGACCTTATCCACCAGAAAGCCGCCGATAAAGGTCCCGATGGGAATGGTAAAAAACTGCATCGTGTTCCGACAGGCATAGACCCTGCCCTGCATCCTGGGCGGAATGGTGCTGCGCAGGATCACATCGAGATTGGCGTTCATGACGGGAACGACAAACCAGCCCAGTATCTGGGCGATGCACCACCACACCGGCGTCCTGACGAACGCCAGAAGAAAGCATTCCGACCCCAGCGAAAACAGCGCGGTCAGCAGGATCACGCGAACGCGGTTCTTCGGCACCGGAAGTGCGGCCGCCGCGAGGCTTCCCGCCAGCGACGCGATCCCGGCGCAGGAAGTGACAATCCCCAGCACCGCTTTTCCGCCGTTTGCGCGGGAAAGCACATAGGGCGGCAGCGCCGCGTCCAGGGCGGACGCCGCCAGATTCACGCCCGCGAAAAACAGGATCAGCCAGAGAACCAGACCATTGCGGTACAGACAGGCGAGCCCCGCCTTCGTGGCCGACAAAACACTCTCTTTTGCCCCATCCGCACGCTGCGTCTCCGCCGACGGGATATGCACGAAAAACGCCAGCGCCGTGAAGGCCGCGGCAAATGCCGCAAGATCCACGCCGATCACGCCGTCCATGCCCGCTGCTCCATAGAGCGGCGCCGCGAACACAGGATGCAGGATCGTGACCAGCGCATTCGAAAACGACTTCAGGCCGCTTGCCCGCTGATACTGCGCCTTCGGCGTGATCAGCGTCATCGCCACCTCACCGGCCGGCTGCTGCACCGTATTCATCAGGCCGCTCACCGCGTTCAGGACATACATATGAACGGGCCGCAGGGAACCGGTCTTCAGCAGAAACAGCACCGACACCGAACAGCA
>CANQTI010000014.1 GCA_947626725.1 uncultured Eisenbergiella sp. | reverse complement strand
AGCTGACACTGTCATCCAGATGGGCCCTGTACTCCCCCAGCCCGGCCCTGAGCATCCGTGCATAGGCGTAAGTCCTGGCACACACAGCCTGGCTCTTCAGCGCCTCCAGCGGATAGGAGGCCGGCATTTCACTGGGCACAACCGCATACAGGTATTCTTCCAACAGAACCTCATTGACCGCAACCAGTCCCTCATCCGTGCGAAGCAGTTCAAAACCGCCCCGATAAGCGGGCAGCCCCTGGGTGCGTTTTACATTTAAAAGAGAAATATGCCCTGTCAGGATATCGGGCTTCAGATAAATTCTGTCCCCATCCTCAAACAGCGCGCTGTCCGCCGCCACTTCCAGTATTTCTCCTGCCGCAAGACTGCTCCTGTGCGCCTCCCCAGGAGAGCCTGTATAGACCGTACAGCTGCAGTCTGCCTGTATCCGCAGACTGTCATGAAACAATCCGTTATAGTCGGAATTGCGGATCAGCACTCTTATGGTTTCCATCCGCTCTTCCCTGGGCACCAGCGCAGCCGTAATGGCCCCTTCTTCCAGGACAAAATCCGTAAACGCATAACCGATCCGCAAAGATTCTTTGTCCAGCGTCTTCAAGCTTCCGCAGAGCCGATAGATCTGAAGGTCCCCGGCAAAGGGAAGAAATCCCCATCCCTCTACCTCCGCTCCCTCCTGCGTCAGACGCAGAAGCCTGCCGCTGATCCGATCGTTTTTCAGAGAAATTCCGGAAATCCGTCCATCCTCAAAGCAAAGATCAGCAACCTGTTCCCGGATGTCTCCGAATTCCGGCAATATGCCGGACAGTTCCTCCCTTTCTGCGTCACCCAAAGGAACTTCAACCGAATGGTCCGCATAAAAGCAGGTGAGTCCCCCTTCCGAGGCATCCTTCACCCATATGCTCTGCCACTGAAAGGAAGCATCCCCAAGGGAACGGAGCGCATACAGCTCTTCCTCCCGCGCCACTGCATATACCTGCCTGAACCGGGCCTCTTCTCCCAACAGCCGGTCTGAAAAGCAAACATATGTCCCCTCTGTCGAAAAAATATTGTCCTCCGGCAGAGGACTGCCGTCCTCTCCTGTCACTTCCGCTCCCGCTCCCAGCGAAACCAGACTGCAATTCCTGATCCGTCCCTGAACGTCATATACCTCCCGCGCTTCGTCGAACCAGGCATACCAATCTGCGGCCGGCACTCTCGCCTTCTTCTGAAAAGGCAGAGACGCCGCATAAGCGGTACTCTTTTCATCTCGAAACAGCGAAAGGATCTCACCCGCCTGACCGGCTGTCAGCGCTCCGCCGCCGTCTTCTGCATCCATGTCCTTTAAAATTGACAGAACGGCCGCTGGGTCTGGACATCCCGCAGTATCCGCCAATAACCAGGCCAGGTTGCCGGCTTCCTGCAAAGAAATCCCGACACGCTCATCCGCAGGCGTTTCCGAAATCATGATATTTGATACCGTATGTCCGATCAGCCAGAACAGGAGCATACATCCGCAGACAATGAAAACTGCCTTCGCGGCAAGACGGCGCTTTCGTACGACGGCCTTTTTGGCTCTTCGGTTTTGTATGTAGGATCGTTCTGCCACGGCCCCTCCCGCCCGTTTTTTTATAGCCGTTCAAAATCCTTTTGCACGGAAAAGGCAGCCGCCAGGCTGCCCTTTTCTTTCGTATCCCCAAAATGACGCCCCCCATCTTCTGACTCCTAGCCTAAGCCAGGTGGGTAACCGCAACCGGCGCTTCTGCCTTCCCCTGCGCAATGGAGGCCTGACATCTACCCGGCAATATAGGAATCCCGTTTAAAGAAATGTAGGTTCAAAACAACAGGGGTCCTCGTTCATTTCAGGTTATCTTTATTATATCCAATGTCCGTACAAAAAACAACAGGTATTTTTAACCGATTTGCATTTTCTTCTGACATGCCCTCCCGGATAGGGAATCAATACATACGTTTATTTCGCGCCCTTTCCGGAAAAAACCTGCAGAACCGTTTTCAACAGGATCTTGATATCCAAACCGATGGACCAATGATCGATGTATTCCACATCCAAACGGACAATCTCTTCAAAATCTGTGATATCGCTGCGCCCGCTGACCTGCCACATGCCCGTCAGTCCGGGCCGAAAGCTCAGGCGCTTCTTATGATAGGGACTGTACTGCGCAAACTCGTCCAGCGTGGGCGGCCGGGTCCCCACCAGACTCATATCTCCCTTCAGGATATTCAAAAACTGCGGGAACTCATCCAAACTGGTTTTCCGTAAGAAATGTCCGACCTTCGTGATCCGCGGATCATTTTCCATTTTAAACATCAGACCGTTCATTTCATTTTGATTCAGCAGCTCCTTTTTGCGTTCCTCCGCATCCGCATACATGGAACGGAATTTATACATTTTGAAAATACGGCCGTTCCGGCCGACCCGCTTCTGCGCGAAGAAAACCGGGCCCGGGGATTCCAGACAGATCGCCGGTCCGATCAAAACGGTGAGAACGGCGAGGAAAAGACACCCGACGAAAGCGCCCGCCAGATCCATGAAACGCTTCAGAAGAAGCTGTCCCACGGGAACCATGCGGTTCGCATAGGTAACGGTATAAAACCGGCCAAACTGCGAAAGCACCCGCTGACGCGCGCCTTTCAGATCCGGCATGGGGATCCGGTAATGAAGCGTGATGCCCATTTCGGCCAACGTTTCCATAAGCGCCAGAACAGCTTCTCCCTGCGCGGATTCCTGCACGTTCCGCACTGCCACGATCGCTTCGTCCAGAGAAGCGGACCTGCAGTACTCTACCAGACTGTCCGCATCCGCCACCACCGGAAGGCCTTCAAAGGTTTCCTCTCCGTTCGTTTCGTCCATCAGCGCAATTCCTATGATCTCATAGCTGAAGTCCTTCATGCCCTTCATATCCTGCGCCAAAGCGCCCGCGTATTTGCGGTCCGCCACCAGCAAAAGATGCCGGGTTTCCCCAAAATACTGATACAGCACAGGCATGGCCAGTTTCCAGAGCTGATGAACCAGGAACATAAACAGGCAGTCCAGAACCAGGAAGTAGAAAAACACCAGTCGGGAATAGGCATCGATCAGGCTCAGGAAATACAGAATGACGGCGGTGACCGCGAAAAGGATCACATTATTCCGCAGAATAAGAAACAATTCATGCAGCGGACCCCTTTGGTAAATATTCCGGTTCAGATTGCGAAATAGATTCATGCCCAGGAATACCGAGAGGCTGACACCCAGCAGCAGGCCGAAATTCATACGGATATCGTCACTGTAAAACAGTCTGCCGTTTCGAATATAGTTTGCCATGATCAGACTGACCGTGATGCAGATACAGTCTAAAAGCAATACGATCAAATTTTGCAGTCTTGACTTCGCCTGATACATCTTGTTTTCTCCATTTCGCAGCGCTGGTCAGCAGCCTACCACCAGCATCTGCGCTCTCCCGTGAATCCGAAAGGGTTCACAATCAGCCGGTACGAAAACGCAGTCTCCCCGAAAAATGCGAAGGCTCGTTCCCCGTTCCGTCATTAAGACACCGCAGCCCCCCGTACATAAAAACACCTGAAAAGAATTGCTTCCGCTCTGAAATGCCGCCAGCTCCCGACAGCGCTCGGTATTGATCAGAAGGCGTTCTACCTGAAAATACCTGCAGCGGCATAAAAGTTCCATGGCGCAGCCTTTCTTGTAGCGCAGGACACGCATAGGCTGTCTGGGCCGATCGCTCCTCGTCAGATTGGCGACCTCCAGTGCCTTTTCGATATGAAGCGGTCTTCGGTTCCCGTATTTGTCCACACGGTCATAATCGTAAAGGCGGTAGGTAAGATTGGAATTCTCCTGAATTTCCGCGATCAGCGCCCCCGCGCCGATGGCATGCACCGTTCCCGCCTCAATATAGAACACATCATCCCTGTGAATTTTCACCTTCTGCAGGTATTTCTCCACAGTACCTTTCCGCAGACTCTCACGCAGAAGCTCCCGATCCATATCATGATAGAAGCCGTAAATCAACGACGCATCCTTTGCGGCATCCAGCACGTACCACATTTCCGTCTTTCCAAGGGAACCGTTTTCATGCAGCTTTGCATACGCGTCGTCCGGATGTACCTGCACGGACAGATTCTGACGGGCATCAATGAACTTGATCAGGACGGGCAATTCGCCCTTTGTTCTGGGGTGTGTGCCCAGATATTCCGGATGAAGCGCCAGAACCTCCGTCAGAAGCATACCCGTATATTCTCCGCTGTCCACACGGCTGATTCCGTCCGGATGTGTGGAGCATTCCCAGGTTTCCGCCAACGGCTCCATTTCGATCCCCTTGGAAAAATCGTCATTCAGACGGCTTCCTCCCCAGAGATAATCTTTTCCAACCGGTTTCAGCAGAAACGGTTCAGCTCTCCAGTTCATACTTTCGTTTATCATTCACACTGATCTCCCTGCCGAGCTGTACCTCAATCACCTTAAGTTCCGTATCCGCGATGATCGTATGACGGCAGCCCGCCTGCATGGTGATCACATCCCCCGGATGCACCGGCTGTTCCATCCCATCCACAACCGTCCTGCCCTCTCCGGAAATGACCGTCCAGACTTCATCCCGGTGCTCATGACTATGATAATTCATGCTGCGTCCTGGCTTCAGTGTCACCTTAATGGTCATACTCTCGTCTTCCACGTCGATCACCCGGAAGCTTCCCCAGGACTTATCCGCGAACATGATTTTCTGATCCATCTGATCTACAAAAGGAAGAATGTAGCTGGACTGCTCCTTGTCTGAAACCAGTATGCCCTCCGGGCTGGCGGAAATTACCGCGTTTTTGAGTCCCATGCAAAGCACGGGAACGTCGAGTTCATTGATCACATGCACATTCTCACAGGTCCCATTCAGCACGGCATCGCCTACGCTGGCCTCTTCCATTGCCCGCGTCAGCGTATTCCAGGTGCCAAGATCCCACCATTCTCCGGCGAACCGGCGTACCAGAGCATTTTTCTCCTTTTCCGCGATCGCATAATCAAAGCTGATCCGCTCCAGCGCCGCATATCGATCAAACAGATCATCATAATCCGTCAGGCCAAGCTTCTCTTCCGCCAGACGCAGAAAATACCCCAGCCGCGCGGCGAAGATGCCGCCGTTCCAGAGCGCTCCCTGTTCTATATAGCGCTGCGCGGTCTCGGCATCCGGCTTTTCCTGAAAAAGCTTCACACGGCTGACCGGGCGGTCATCCTCCGGCAGGATATAGCCGTATTTTTCGCTCGGGTAAGAGGGAAGGATGCCAAGAAGTACCAAATCAGACGCACCGCTTTCGGCCAGCTTTCCCAACTCCACGATCGCATCAAAATAATCCTCTCCCGCAAAAGGATCCACCGGACAGACTACCACCGGTTCTTCTGCCAAAACATGCTTTTTGTCCCGAAGCCATGCGGCGGCCAGAGAAATGGCGGGGAAAGTGTCCCGCCTGCAGGGTTCCGCACAGATTCCCGCCGCATCCCCGATCTGATTATAAATCGCAGAGGCCTGGGACCTGGAAGTCGCAAAGGTAATATTCGCGTCCGGCGCGGCGCAGCGGATCTGGCGATACACGCGCTGCACCATGGACTCATATTCTCCGTCCGGGTTTTTAAAAAGCTTGATGAACTGTTTGGAGCGGATATCATTGGAAAGCGGCCAAAGACGCTTTCCGGATCCGCCGGATAATAAAATGATATTCACCGTTCCGCCCTCATGGGATTGTGCAGGAAATCCTCATACGCCATCCGAATGCCTTCCTCCAGCTCCGTGCGGTATTTCCATCCAAGCCTTTCCAGTTTGGAAACATCCAGAAGCTTCCTGGGCGTACCGTCCGGCTTGGTCAAATCCCAGTTGATCTTTCCTTTATAGCCGATGACCCTGGCGGTCAATTCCGTCAGTTCCCGGATCGTCAGTTCTTTTCCGGTTCCCACATTTACTGTCTCATTTCCGGAATAATGATCCATGAGAAATACACAGGCTTCCGCCAGATCGTCCACATACAGAAACTCCCGAAGCGCATTTCCGCTTCCCCAGCAGGTCACCTCTGAAAGCCCCGCCTCCTTCGCCTCGTGGAAACGGCGGATCAAGGCCGGCAGCACATGGCTGTGGGTCGGATGATAATTGTCATTAGGGCCGTACAGATTGGTTGGCATCGCAGAAATGTAATCCGTTCCGTACTGGCGGTTGAGATACTCACAATATTTCAGGCCGGAAATCTTGGCCAGAGCATAGGCTTCATTGGTCTTTTCCAGCTCCGAGGTCAAAAGACAGCTTTCCGGCATGGGCTGGGGCGCCATACGGGGATAAATACAGGAAGACCCAAGGAACAAAAGCTTCCTGCAGCCGTTCTTCCACGCGGCATGGATGACGTTCATTTCCAACATCATATTCTCGTACATAAAATCCGCCAATGCCTCCTGGTTCGCCACAATGCCTCCCACTTTGGCCGCCGCCAGAAACACATACTCCGGCTTTTCCTGCGCGAAAAAGGCTTCCACCTCCGTCTGCCTGCAAAGATCCAGCTCCCGATGGCTCTTCAGAACGAGATTGGAATACCCCTGCCTGTTCAGTTCCCGCACGATGGCCGACCCCACCATGCCCCGATGGCCGGCCACATATATTTTCGCATTTTTTTCCATATCTAATCCTCCGTGCCGTCCGCCGTCCTTCGCCGCTCTGACGCGGCGCGGTATCCGGCAGCGCTGCCCGTCATTTCGCGTCCCGCAGTACCCGTTCCCTTTTTGCCAGCGCTCTGTCGTGGACAGCCATGATATGCACAAGTTCTTCATAACTGGTTTTCTGCGGATTCCAGCCCAAAACCGTTCGCGCCTTTGTGGGATCTCCCCAGAGGTTGTCCACATCTGTCGGACGGAACCAGGCCGGATTGACGCAGACCAGCACTCTGCCGGTGGCCGTATCGATTCCCTTTTCCTCCAGTCCGCTTCCCTCCCAGCGCAGCACGATGTCGTTGGCCGCAAAAGTCTTCTGTGCAAAATCCCGGACCGTATGCTGTACGCCGGTCGCAATGACAAAATCCTCCGGCTTTTCCTGCTGCAGGATCAGCCACATGCACTCCACATAATCTCTGGCATATCCCCAGTCCCGTTTGGAATCCAGATTCCCCAGCTCCAGATGATCCTGCAGGCCTTCCGCAATCCTGCCGGCTGCCAGCGTGATCTTCCTCGTTACAAAATTTTCGCCGCGGCGCTCGGATTCATGGTTGAAAAGGATCCCATTCGCCGCGAACATCCCATATGCCTCCCGATATTCCTTCGTGATCCAGAAACCGTACTGCTTCGCCACCGCATAAGGGCTGTAAGGATGAAACGGCGTAGTTTCCTTTTGCGGGACTTCCTCCACCTTTCCATAAAGCTCCGAAGTGGAGGCCTGGTAGACCTTTGTCCTATGGGTCAGACCGAGTATGCGGACCGCTTCCAGAATGCGAAGCACGCCCAGCGCATCCACATCTCCGGAATATTCCGGCACATCGAAGGATACCTGTACGTGAGACTGGGCCGCAAGATTATAGATTTCATCCGGCTGTACGGCAGAAACAATGCGAATCAGACAGGAAGAATCCGACAAATCTCCATCGTGCAGCGTCACAGCGCCGCGAGCGATCAGATGATCGATCCTGCTGGTGTTGGAAAGGGAGGCCCTTCGCACAATCCCATGCACCTCATATCCCTTTTCCAGCAAAAACTCCGCCAGATAGGAGCCGTCCTGTCCGGTTATACCGGTGATCAAAGCTTTTTTCATATCAAAATTGGTTCCTTTCCTTTTCTTTTCAGTGGCTCATCTTCAGCATATGCTCTTTGAAATGATTGACTGCTGACCGTATTATACTCCATTCAGAGGAAAAAGTATAGCAGGGTTTTGCAAACTCATTTTCACACGGTTTTGCAAACTCATTTTCACACGGCAAGGCGGCGGACAGGTTTCCCTATCCGCCGCCCATACGCACACTTTAAAAGACGTTTCCCGAAAAATCCGTTATGTCTGCAGCCATCATGCCGCCCGCTTTTTCCCATTCCGCTTCTTCGCTCCCGCGCGTGCAAGCGCTCTCTTTCTGCGAAGCCTCCTGCGCCGTTCCAGAAGAATTGCGCGCACAGCCATCGCTGTCACTAACACTGCCGCACCCACAAGACCAAGCGTAAGCAAAAGCTTTCCGACCGTCCGCTTCCCGCTTTCCTTTTCCGCCGCGCCGTTTGTTTCGACCGCTCCGCCATTTTTCTGATCAAAAGAAATAGTCTGTGCAGCCGAAACCCCATCCCCGCCGGACGCAGCAGCGGATGCGCCGCCGGATGCGGCAATGGACGCGGCAGCGGATGCACCGCCGGACGCGGCATCTGCGCCGTTTTTGCTGCCGCCTGCGAGCGCGGCGTTATGGGCCGCCGTTCCTTGGGAGGACGCTGCCGTACTGCCGCTGCCTCCTTCTGCCGCCATGCTGTTCATGCCGGACGTTCCAGCGGCTGCCTTTGCATTGCCCATGTCGGATGCTCCTGCGGAAACCAAAAGTCCTGAAGGACCTTCTGCCGGGCTGACCACCGTCACATTCTGCGCGGCAGAAGGCAGTCCCGCCGCAAAACCGCCGGCCTGCAAATTCGGTCCGCTATTTCCGGAACCAGTTTGCGAAAGATCCGTCAAACCGGCCTGGGAGGAAGAGTGGACCACCCCGGAAGGAATATCCTGGGCCTCGGCCGGATCGTTGACATACTGCGTATGTTCATCATACAGTCCTTCCTGCGTGCGGTCACCGTCCTGTTTCGTCTCACCGGAAGACGCGTTTTCTCCCGGAGACGCCTTTTCGTCGGAAGGCTCTGTTTCATCGGAAGAGGATCCGCCATCATCCGGTATTTCCGGAATCGGCGGCTGTGTATAGCCGCTGTCATCACCGCTGCCATAGGTTACGCCCTCTCCAACCAGCATGCTGACAGGTTCCGGTTCGATCCGCACGATCGGTGCAATCGCGCCATAGCCGCTGTTCACAGCCTGGAGGGAACCGTTCACATACTGCACGCTGATCTGCAGCCGCTGTCCGTCTGCCTGCGGCATCACTTTCAGTTCACCGAGTTTTAAAAGCCCGCTGTCTGGGAACAATCCCTCATCAGAGGCCGCATAAAGGCTCAGCGTCCCGCTTTCATAAAGGCTTTCGGCTACGCCGCACTGCGCCAAAGAATCGTCAAAAGAGAAATCTGCCGTCGTCTTCGCATTGTCCACCTTGAGCCTCAGGGAAAGCGCCGAAATTCCGTCCGCATGGGCATTGTTGATATTGACAAATACCGCAATCTTATCTTCCTGCTGCTGCAGAATCACACTGTCCGGAAGATCTGATTCCTGTGCCCTGACAGACAGGGGAAAGAACAGCCCCGCCATGACGATCAGCATACCGGTCATCCGCCGTAAATTTTTCTGGTTTCTCATTTTCACACCCTTCTCTCTTACAGGATTCTCACTGCGATACAGAAAACATTCCGCTGTATAACAGAAATCGCGCAGCGCTTCTGCTGTCCGTTTGTCCGCGGCGCTGCCGCCGTGTTACTGCTGCAGCGTAATCGACGGCAGCCTTTCCGGCACAGTCAGCGGCATCGCATCGCTCACAAGCCGCTGTCCCTGATTCGTCAGCGCGTTGTCCACCCGGTAAAGCTGGGCTCTGACGAGTCCGGAAATATCCGGTACTTTTCCGCTCTCATCCGGTTCGATCCAATAGATCCAAATTCCGCTGCTCACTTCACCCAATGCGCCCTGTTCCGGCACATTCGCCAAAATGATCTGATGCGCCGCCAGCGCTCCGTCTGCCTGCACGCCGCCGAGGATATCGCCCTTTTCATCATAGAGCACCACTACATTGTAGGCCGGATTGCCTTTGTAGTTTCCGGTGAAAATCAGCGAACCTTTGGGAATGGTTTTCCCGGTCTTCTTTTCATATACATATTCGCTTTGCAGAATTCCCACAGCGCCGTCCGTTCCGCTCTGCGCCGCGCCGAAGGAGATGCTGTCTCCGGTGGGGCCCAGCACATCCAGCTCCGTGACGGAAACCGTCTTCTGCCCAATGGCGCGCAGCCGCAGGTACGCCGCATCGTAGGTACAGATCCAGGGATCCTTCTTTTCGTTTTCAAAATAAACGATCTGCGTATCCTCACCGCTTTGGAAGGTCCCGGTTTTCACCGTCGTCCAGTCGGTCCCGTTCAGGCTGACAGCCACTTCATAATCTGTAATAGGATTCCCGCCCTTCACGGTATATTTCAATCCGCTGGCGGCCAATACCTGATGAAAAGAAATCAGGATTACCGCATCCTCCGCCTTCGTCGTGCCGGTATAGGTCGCTTCGTAATCGTTATCAATGACCATTTGGATAGCCGGTTCCTTTTCCGGCTCGCAGGGATCCGTTTCATCCGCTCCCGGCAGTTCGTCCTGTTCAGATTCCAGCGCGATCTTCTCAAAGGTCCACATGGATTTGTCATAGCTTCCATCGTGAGAGATACGCACTGTACCCACCTTTTTCGGCGCGGAACGATACCCGAATTTGTCGATCGCGGTCACTTCATAATCCATCACCCGGTTGTTTACCGTAGAAACATGATCCACAAAGCTGTCTGTGGTGGTAAAGCCCACCACCTGACCCACGGGTTTACCGTCCTCGTATTGATAGCGGACGATCTCATAGCCCAAAAGCACTTCGGGATCCGCGCTGCCCGTTATCGTAATCGTCACTTCATTGGGCACTTTTTCCGAAACAGCCGCCCGGCTGGAAGCGCTGACCACGTCCTTCCCGCGAATGGTCGCGCCCGTTCCGTGCTCGATCTCATAGGCGCGCGCGTCGTCAGTCAAATAGTACAGCGCCCGCTCTTCCTTCTCAAACTGTTGTGCATACGCGTATGTACCGGCATCCGGCAGCATGCCCCAGCGAAGGAAGAAATCGGTCAAATCCTTCCCGGCCGCCGCACAGGACAGCCGCATGAGCTTCTGATCGACGTCGCCCTCCAGGATCAGGCTGCCCGGCGCACGGGAAGGATCCCGCGCATAGGAGTCCACCCTCGCAAAGAACAGACTGCTGAACTGCTCCGCATAGGAATCATAAGTCTTATAATTGTAATCTCTGTCATAGGCGAGATGCAGCTGCCAGTACAGCGCAAGCTGCGTGAACACATTGGAGGCTCTGCCCACCGTATTGGACGTCACCTTTTTGTACACCTCCGGATACTGGAACCGGATAGAATCGTTATTGTCCTTCGCGCTGGAAAGCAGGGCGAAGTAATTGTTTGTGACCTCCGCGATGGCATAAGCGCTCTGGTTGATATCGTGTCCAATCTCATGAGAAATCCCCCAACCGAACCAGCTGCCGTCAATATATTTTCCCTTCTCATCCGCCTGAATGGGTCTGCCGCCGGAAAGCCCGGAAACGGAATCCCACTCAATGCCGATGTGGTTGCCGGACGCATACATGAACGCGCCCGCGAACATCCGCATATAGCGAATATTCAAATGCTGCGCAGGCAGCCGATCGGTTTCCGGCGCGCCCGCTTCCTCCGTCAGACCTTTGTGCTGATAGAAAAGCGTCAGCATCTGCTCCATCGCCTGCAGGGACTGATCCAACTGCTCCGCCTGTTCCTGTACAGTGCCGCCGGTCAACCCTTTTTGCAGCATCGTCCCGGACACCGAATACATCATCTGATCCATCATGATATCTGTGGCATCCAAAATACAGTTCTTTTCATCAAATGCGCGGTCAACGCTTCTGTTTTCGCTGCCCTCGTGGAATTCCTCATGCAGCTCCTTCAGTCCCTGTGTCTGCTCCTTCAGCGCTTCCACATAGGCAAGGATCCTTGCACTGCGCACATTTGCGTCCGTTACGCCATACAAATTCAGTACCGGGATCTTTGTCCCGCCGCTGACGCGCACCGCATAACGGTCCTTCGCGTCATTTCCGGTATATTCCACATAGAGAGAACCGCCGCCCTCTGTCGCAAGGCTTTGAATCGAGGGAATCGTGATCTCATTGCGGCCCACGCGCAGTGTCGCCACATCCTTTGCAAAGGCACTGGCCTCCGCATGATGCTGGGTCGCAATCAGCTTCAGTCTGGACACATCACCGGTCCGCTGCGTATTGTGGCCCACATAAATCACAACCTTCTCCCCGGCCGCAGCGGCGATGCCCAGGGGCTGCCAGGCATTCAGGCCGCCAAAGCCCACGTGTTTGTCCTTTGCAGCCGTGATGGTCGGATCGATGTAAATGACATCCGTCAGCTCCGCGTTCAGGATCTCCCGCGCGGTATCTAATTCTTTCTGCAGGGTCGCCCGTTCGGGATGATATTCACCGCTCGCCGCATCCTTCGTATCCAGACGGGTCTGAAGCGCTTGAATGTCGCTGCTGTCCACTTCCGGCCGCAGGGTAGAATGCAGATCGTCCGCATACAGGCCCAGGATATCATCCTCCAGCGGATCGTAGTGATAGAAATTCACTTCTGCCACCACCACATTCGCATATCCGCTCCCTCTGGTGAAGCCCAGACGGATCATGTCCGACTTGACCGCATGATCCAGCTTGATCGCATAATACCTGGTATTGTTCACATCGCGCTTCTCCAGAAGACGGGGATTTTCCACCCTCTGCCAGCACGCGTTCTCATGATCGTACCAGAATACGGATACCCTGCTGTACCATCCCAGATTCTCCGACTCCGCGAAGGTGATATAGTTCATTTCATAAGGCTGGTCAAAGGTGAAAATCAGCCCCTTATTTTCACTCTCGTAATGCGAGCCGTCGTCCCAGTCCTTCATTTGATAGAATGAACGGAAATCCTTATCCGCCGCCCCGAAGGCCTGCTTCGCCTCTCCTTCATCCAAAGGGCTGTTGACCATAGCGCCCTGTCCATGCGTCACATTGACGATATGCGCACTCAGCTTCCCAACTCCCTGCGCTTCATTGATCAGCTTATATTTGGGCATCAGTGCGGGAAGGACGGAAACGGTCTCCGCTTCGGAATGGATAGAGTCACCGCTCTCTCCCAGTTCATTGACGCCAGTTACATATACCTCATAAACCGCACGGTCTTTTAACCCCGTGATCTCATAACTGCTGCGCGCAACCTGATCCGCCATTGCAAACGCGGATGCGCCCTTTTCCCGATAATAAACACGGTAATAATCCGTATCCTTCATGTTCTTCCAGCTCATGCGCACACAGTTCAGGCCGCCTGTCGCCTTCAGATTGTCCGGCGGGTCCGGACGGGCGGAAACCCTCGGCGTCACATACAGAACATCAGAATATCCGCTGGTCCAGGAACCGTTCACGGATTGTACGCACACCTCATAGACCGTCCCATTGACCAGCTTTCCGTCCCCCGAAGTGCTGGTGGATTTCACTTCCAGACTGTTCGCCGCAGTCCGAACGATCTCTTCTTTCCCATTGCAGGCAATTTTCACCTCATAGCCCGTCACATTCACGGAAGGGTTCCAGGTCAGGGTAAACGCCTTGTCCATTTCCACCGCCTGCAGGCCCGTCGGATATTCCGGCTTAAGCTCCGGAATTCGTTTTTCCATATCATTCAGAAATTCTACTTTAGTAATGTCCGCCAGCGTGGAACCGCCGGAGGTTTTCGTGACGCGCAGCGTGACCTTCTTCACCGCAACCTGGCCGCCCAGATCGATCAGCAGACTGTCCTGCCCCTCTTCCTGTTCCCCTCCCAGCGCGGCAAACAGGGCGATGGTATCGTGAGAAGACACCTTCCCGCCAAGGATCCGATAAACTGTCCCCGCTTCGTCCCCTTCGCCGGTCACCACTGTAATCTCGCCTTCCAGGATGGCATGGTCGCCCATTTCAATGGAGATCGTCTCCATCATGGCACCGTCCGCCTTTTCTCCATCCCCGGTCAGATCAAAGCCGAGTTCTACGGGATGCTCCGCAGAAATGTTCTCTCCCTCCGCGGGCGTCAGCGTC
Organism: uncultured Eisenbergiella sp.; assembly: GCA_947626725.1. Lineage (GTDB taxonomy): Bacteria > Bacillota > Clostridia > Lachnospirales > Lachnospiraceae > Gallintestinimicrobium. The sequence continues at coordinate 2,998 of CANQTI010000014.1, read as the reverse complement.
ACATGGCTTCCGCCTTCCTTCAGAAGGTCGCTTACCGCGCCGCTCCCCTCCTGAATGGCTGTATCCGGCGCTTTTGAAATTTCTACCGCCTCCGGCGCAACCCGGGTCCGAACCGTGGAAAGCAGATCAAAAGAGCCCTCCTTTGTTTCATTCATTCTGGCGAGACTGCTGACAAAATATTGCAGATCCACCAGCGTGTTTTTCCCATCACCGTCAAGATCCGTGTTCCCGGCCGCCTCCGGCTGTTTCTCGATGGCCTGAATGATCGCGTCCCGATCCCAGTTGTCCAGCTGACCGTCACCGTTCACATCGCCCAACAGCATCGTTCCCGGATGAATTTTCCCCTTTTCATAGCCCATCTGCGCATCGTTCCCCAGCGCGATCAGGCCGGTATAGATCTCAAGGGTTCGGATTTCTCCGTCCACCGTGATATCTTCATGCGTGTAGCTGACGAAGCCGGGAGCCTGTGCGACCAATCGGTAGGTTCCCTTTTCCAGCCCATCAAAAACAATTTCCTGCCTGGTCTGCACAGAAGAAAGCGTCCGGCTCACCGGTTCTCCTACCATTTCGCTTCCATCCCGGTATAGGGAAACTGTCACTTCTGTATCCCGCGCAAGCAGCAAAGCGTTCCCCAGGATCACCTCGATCCTTCCCGCGGCGCCCTTACCGCCGGACACCACTTCCATGGAATTCGCCAGACGACTGCGCATGCCCGTGAAAACACTTCTTTTGAGCTGCTCTGTTTCCGATTCTGTTTCGGTCTCAGTTTCCGTCTCTGTCTCGATTTCCGTTTCGGTCTCGGTTTCCGCCTCTGTCTCGGTTTCTGTTTCCGTTTCGGCTTCTGTTTCGGTTCCCGGTTCCGTTTCTGTCCCGGATTCTGACGGCAGTTCCGTCGCGCCATCTGACGCTGTGCCGCTCTCCGGCTGCGTTCCGGATTCATCCTCCGTCACTGCCCCGTCCTCTGCCGTCTCCCCGCTTTCTGCTTCCAGTCCAACTTCCGCGGCTTTTGTCTCCAAAGACGTCTCCGTCTCCGAAACAGAGCTTTCCTCGAATTCCGTCTCTTTCGGCTCTGCATCCGCGCCGGTTTCCAATTCCGCCGCACTGCTGACAATCCCATGGGATGTCCCAAAGGACATCACATTTACCATGATCATGCATACCGCCAAAACCCATACCATTCTGCGCTTCATATCCGCTTCCCTCATCATCCGTGATCCGGAGGAAACTTCCCTGCGGCTTTCGCCGTTGGGAACCTGTTTCCCGTCCTTTTGACAACGTTCCGATCAAAACCGCTGCGTCATTCTTTCACGTGTTTCCCGCAATACGATCCGCCAAAATGATCGACAGCATATCGCCGCAGGAAAACCGATTCCGCAAATCCCGGTAAATTTCCTTTTTCTCAATGCCCGCTTCCCTGGTCTTCAGCCAAAGCAATGTTGACCGCAGATCTTCGTAGGCCGCCTTTTCCAGTCCCAGCTTTTCATAACCATCGTCCCGGTCTGCAAGCCCGAAGATCACGTCCAGCATATGGTAGACATCCCAGGCGTCGTATTCCCCGCATTCCAACAGACGCTTCAGCTCATCCAGACCATAAAACGGTCTCATATATTCCTCGATCCGGCTCTGCAGGATCGGGTTTTGCAGATATTTTTCAAAAAAAGCATCGTAACCGCTCTGGTCATCTGAAAACACCAGATGCCTCACGGCGGTCAGCATCCTGTCAATCCGTTCATTCTCCTCGGGCCGTATGGGAATGGCTGTTCCGCAAAGAAAATTCACGAAAAAGTTTTCCAGCGTGACTTCCCAGCCCTCTCCTTCTGCTCCGATCAGTTCCTCCATGCACCGCTCCAGCGCCAGACGATCCTCCAGGTCCGTCTCCGTCACCGCGGGAAATATCGCCGTCCGCCGCCCCTGCTCCTGTCTGCGTTTGTACTCCACATAAGCGAGGGCCAAATCTGTCAATGCATAATATTTGAACCGTCCCTGTACCTCCGTCTTCAGAAGCGCCGGCTGAAAAGAGCGGAAATTCTGACAAATATTCCACAGGGATGTCGGCGTACTGCCGATCCCCGCTGCCAGCTCCTTGTGGGAGATCCTTTTATGTGTATAGACGGTCTCCAAAACCTCCCGGCGCTGCCGTGACAAAAAATCGTCTATTTTTTTGATCAGTTCATCATTCAATTCATTTTTTATGGGTTGATTTCGAAGAGCTTCCATAAAAGCACCTCACTTTTTATTCATCCGTGAAGTTATTTTACTACTTATTAAACCTGTTTGCAATAGATAGTTCACTTTTTTTGACTTTTTCTTTATAAAAAATTCATTTTTTTGAACTTTTACTTTTTCCAGCATGTTCCAAAATACCATGTTCAAAATCCAAAACATCTTGTTTTTGGCGCACAAAAAAATACAGCGTCCATTCCGGACGCTGCATCTTTTTTATGCGCCTTGTGCGCACCTGCTGTTTCATTCAAAACGTTCCGCCATCGAGCGGCCGTTTTCCCATTCAGAAATTCACTTACAGCTGAGGGCCGGCGGGAACCAGAGCCTTACCAGCCTCATTGCCTTCATATTTCGCGAAATTCTTGATGAATCTCTGCGCCAGATCCTTCGCCTTGGTCTCCCACTCGGAAGCATCCGCATAGGTATTGCGGGGATCCAGAATGTTGGTATCCACGCCCTTCAGCTCGGTAGGAACCTCAAAGTTGAAGTAAGGGATCTTCTTGGTAGGCACATTCTCGATATCGCCGTTCAGGATGCCGTCGATGATGCCGCGGGTATCCTTGATGGAGATACGCTTGCCGGTGCCGTTCCAGCCGGTGTTGACCAGGTAGGCCTTCGCACCGTTGGCTTCCATCTTCTTCACCAGTTCTTCCGCGTACTTGGTAGGATGCAGCTCCAGGAACGCCTGGCCGAAGCAAGCGGAGAAGGTAGGCGTAGGCTCCGTGATGCCGCGCTCCGTACCGGCCAGCTTGGCGGTGAAACCGGACAGGAAGTA